>JANXSH010000768.1 GCA_025356615.1 Planctomycetia bacterium
TTCGGCATCGGTCATGGTTTCACCCGGCGGAAGGTAGTGTCAGCAATTTGTGATCTCAGCCTGTGCAAAACCGCATTTTTTCGCTCGCAGCGAGCCATCAAGGCCAAGGAGCTTCTCGCTGGCCTGGTGACGTTCCATATCTTGATAGCCCGGTCCAGGCCACCCGAAGCGATCAAGGTGTTGTCGGGGCTGAACGCGGGTGGTTCTCAGACAAACTCAGTTGGTAGCATAGCACCGTGGCCACCGCATGTCGAGGATGGCTCGAACGCGGCGGCCTTGCTCGCAACGGAATACACGCCCCTACCGCTTCAGGATCAACCCCGTGTTGAAGTCCTTCTCCGCCCGCAGTGAGCCGCCGGTGCCCAGCCCTATCAGCTTCTCGTCGGCGCTTACGCCCAGCGCGTAGATGGTGCCGACATCGTGTTCCTTGCCGTCGAGGAGCTTGCCCGTCGCCGTCTCCCATGTCGCCATCGAGCCTTTGAGGCGCGGCGCGCCGCCGACCGAGACGATCTTCTTGCCGCCTTCGACCCAGCGGAGGGCGTAGACCCAGCCAGGGTGTGCGGTCGGGGGTTTGTTCGCCGGATTGGTCAGCTCGCGATCGACGTTGCCGGTGGCGACGTTCCATATCTTGATGGTCCGGTCCAGGCTGCCCGAGGCGATCAGAGTCCCGTCGGGGCTGAACGCGGCACACAAGACGGCCTCTTGGTGGCCCTTCTCGAACGTCTTCTCCTTGTACGCTTTGAACTCGCGGATGAGCTTGCCGTCGGCGACGTTCCACAGCTTGAGCGACTGGTCGAAACTGCCGCTGAGGATGCTCTTCCCGTCGGGGCTGAAGGCGACGGTGTAGATCGCTGCGGGCTGATTAGGCAGACCGGCGTGGGCGACGATCGCCTTGGTTAGCGCCCCCTTGGCGACATCGAAGAGGCGGATCTGCCCGTCGCCGCAGCCGGTGGCGAGGACGGTGCCGTCCTTGTTGTAGGCGACGCTGTTGACCGTGTTGGGGTGCGAGATGTTGCGGATGGCCGTCTCCGAGGCGAGCTTGAACGCCTTGATCGACTTGTCCGCCCCGGCGGTAAAGAAGACCGCGTTCGTCGTCGAGGTCGAGAAGCCGACCTCGAACGCGCCGGCAGCGTGGGTGAACGTCTGCATCACCTTGCCGAACTCCGCCGGCAGCACCTGGCCGGGGGTGAAGTTCACGTCCCAGGCGACGACGGAGCCGTCGGCCCCCGCCATCACCAGTGAGCGGTTGTTGGGATGGAATCCGAGGCCGCGCGGGGCGGTCGTCGTCGTGAACGCGCTGAGTAACTTGCCGTCGGCGAGGTTGAACAGGCGAACCTTATTGTCACTCCCGCCGCACGCCACGAGAGTGCTGTTGCGCGAGAACGCGACGCAGGTCTGCGGCTTCTCCGCGTCGATGGTCTTGTCGAGGATCCCGCTGCTAGCGTTAAAGAGCCGCACCTTGCCGTCCGCGCCTGCGGTGGCGACCTGGGCGCCGTTCGGCGCGACGCTCAGACCTGCGAGGGGGGTCGTGGCGTCGTAGGCGTTCCTCGCGCTGAGCGTGTGCTGGCTTGCGGTCTTGTCCGCGCCCGAAGTGAACAGGGTCGTGGGGGTGGATGGGGCGAAGACGACACCGCTGACGGCCCCGGTGTGGGTGAATCCCTGGAGGAAGGTGCCGGTCAGCGTCTCGTAGACACGCGCCTGGCCGTCGTCGCAGGCGACGGCGAGCCGGGTGCGGTCGGAGTTGAAGTTGACACTCGTCCCGACGGAGGGCATCTCCTTCGCAACGGCCTGTTTGCCGTCCACGGCGGCCCAGACGCGCAGCGACTTGCCCGCGACGGCTGCGACCTGGCTGAAGTCGCGCGAGAACGCGACGGCGGACACCGGAGCATCCAGCGCGGGGAACGTGCGGTCGAGTTTGCCCGTCGTCACGGTCCACAGTTTGACCAGCTTGTCCGCGCCGCCGGTCAACACCTGGCTGCCGTTGCTGTGCCAGGCGACGCCCGCGCAGCCGCCCGGATGGGCCTCGAACGCGCCGAGGATGTTCACGTCTACGATACGCACGGTCTTGTCGAGTCCCGAGGCGACGAGCGATCGGCTGTCGGCTAGCCACGCGAGGGATCGGCCCGGCATGCCGTCGGCCTCGCCGAGGGCGATCAACTCCTTGCCGGTGGCCGTGTCGAACACGCGCACCTGCTCCTTGCCCGCAATGCTGACGCCGACGGCGAACCGCGCACCGCTGGGCGAGAGGCTGCATGCGAGTGGCTCACCCGTCGCGGGCAACGGCATCTCGAGCGCGGCCTTGTCCGCCTCCTTGCCGCCGGACTTCGCGGCGGGCAACTTGCTCATGTCCCACAGGCGGGCGACACGGTCGGCACCGATCGAGACGACCTTGCTCGCGTCGGGCCAGACGACGACGCCCGCGACGCCGCCCTTGTGGGCGTTGATCGTCTGGACCGGCTTGCCGTCGCTGCTGTTCCACAGCTTGACGAGGCCGTCCGCCCCGGCGGAGACGACGCGATCGCCCCTGGTGTTCCACACTGCTTGCCGGGCCGCGCCTTCGTGCCGGACCTGCCAAACGAGCGACGGCGACCAGCGACGGGCCGACTTGTCGGCCCCGCCGGTGAGGACCGTCTTGCCATCCAGAGCGAAGACGACCGCGTTGACCGCCCCTTCCTGCGTGAAGAACTCCTCGAGCGCCCCGGCGGCGTCGAAGAGTCGGGTCTTACCGTCGCCCCCGGCGACGGCGAGGCGCTTGTTGTCCGTCCCGAAGGACAGGCCGCGAACGTCTGCCCCAGTCGCGATCGTCGTTTCGAGTTTGCCGACGGGCAATGTGTAGACCTTCACGCCCTTGTCCGCCCCGCCGACGGCCACTCTCATTCCGTCCCGGCTCAGAGCGACGGCTGTGACCGGGCTGCCGTGCGTGATCGTGGCGACGGGCACGCCGCCCGCGAGTGGGCCGAGGTAGACGACGCCATCGGCACCGCCGCTAACGACCTGGTCGCCGCGCGGGGTGATCGCAACGGCGCTCGCGGAAATCTTGTGCGCGGTCAAAGCTTTGATTTCCTTATTGGTCATCACGTCGAGGACGCGAACGCTGCCGTCCGCGAGGCTGGCGACGACTTGCTTACTGTCATTCGTGAGAGCCACGCCGGTGACGGCGGCGGGCAACGGCAGCGACTTCATCGCGAGTTTGCCGGCGATCTCCCAGACATAAACGCTCTTGTCGGCGCTGCCCGCTGCGACCCGATCGCCCTTCGTGCCGATCGTGACACAGGAGATGGCCAACGTCGGGCCGGGCAGGGTGCGCTCGATCGCGCCGTTGGCCAGCGCCCAGATGCGGACCTGCTTGTCGTCGCAGCCGGTGACGAGCTTCGTTCCATCGGCGGACAGCGTTGCACTGGACACGGCCCCGGCGTGGCTCAGGACCGCATTCTTGAGCGCGGGGGATGCTTGCCAGAGCTTGACGCTCCCATCGGCGGAGGCGGACAAGTAACGATCCGCGCCGACCACCTGGAGGGTATTCACCGCCGCCGTGTGCGCTCCGATGAGACCATGTGGCTCCGTCTTGGCGCTGGTCCACAGGCGGAGGGTGCCATCCTCGCCCCCGGAGACGAGCGCCTTGCCGTCAGCGCTGAGGGCGACCGATTTGATCGCGCCGGGGTGTCCGGTGAACTGTCGCTCGGGCGTCTTGAGGTTGTCGAGCTTGTAGAGACGTAACGTCTTGTCGGCTCCTGAGGTCAACAGTCGCGAGTTGTCGCCGGACAGTGCCGAGGCGACGACGTTGTCCGGGTGGGCGATCGCGCGAGGGGAGGCGGGCGGGACGCTCCAGAGGCGGAGTATGCCGTCCTTCCCGACGCTGGCGAGCTGGTTGCCCGCCGGGTTGAAGGCGACTCCGGTGACGGCCCCGGCGTGGGCGGGCATGTTCATGATCGACTCGGAGTCCTTGGCCTTCCACAGGTGGAGGCGCTTGTCGTCGGTCCCCGCCGCGACGAGCGTTCCGCCTGGGAGGGCGGAGACGCTGAGGATGTTCCCCGTCGCGCCGAGGAACTCCTTACTCTGGAGGAGGTTGTTCGTCGTCGAAGTGCGGACGACCTTGCCCACCCCGGTGACGACCTGCGCCCCGTCCGCCGATAGGCCCATCGCGGTGATCGCATCTTTGAACGCCGGCGTCAACGGCTTCGATGGCGTCGTAGGCAGCGAGCAGTAGCGGAGCATGCCATCGGGTCCGGTCGTGAAGACGAGCGAGCCGCCGGTGTTGAAAGCGACGCCGGACACCGGGCCGGAGTGCGCGACGAACGCGCCGAGCGACTTGCCGTCGGCGGCGTTCCAGTAGCGCAGGGTGCCGTCGTGGCCGACCGAGGCGATGGTCTGGCCGTTGGGGCTGAAGGCGAGGCCCGTCACCGCGCCGGTGTGGCCGGTCAGCTCATGGAGCTGCTTGCCGTCCACCGTCGTCCAGATGCGGATGACTCCGGCATCGCTTCCGCCTGCGACACGGAGGCCATCGGGGGTGACGGCGACGCTGCGCGAGTCGGTGGCGAGGGCGAACTCGCGGAGGTGCTTCGACGTGGGGAAGTCCCAGACGCGGAGCGAGTTGTCCGCCGCTCCGCTCGCGATCTGCGTCCCGTCCGGCGACAGGGCGAGCGACAGGACAAGGCCGGTATGCCCGTTGGCCCCCGCGAACGTCTTGAACTCCTTGCCCGTGTCGGCCTGCCAGACCTTGATCGACGGGTCGCCGCTGCCGGTGACGATCTGCTTGCCGTCGCTGGTGAACGCGATGGCGTAGACCGCCTCCTTGTGACCGCGCAGCGTCATCGTGAGTCCGGGCAGTGCCGCGTCATCGGCGGCGGGCAGGAACGGCACGACGACGAGGGCGACGACGAGGAACGCGGAAGCGGCCAAGGAGCCGAGGGTGCGCAGACGCGGCATGGTGGAACTCCTGTTGGGGGAGCGTTCGAGGGGCGAGGTTCGGCGGGGCAGAGGTTTAGTGTGACGCGCGGAGGGGGGGAAGTCAACAAGAGGGTAAATGAGGATGGCAGTGTCGATCGGCTATCAGGGAAGACGATCGAACCACAGATAGCACGAAAGGCACGGATAGGGGAGGTTCTCCGCCCCTCTGGTTGAGGACGAGGCGTAGAGCGAAGGAGCCGCGCACGAAGTAAGCGTTATGCTGATAGCCACTCAAGGCGATCTAAGCAGTGACGAACGTCCTGGGATCCCCGCATACTTCGTGCGCGGGCTCCTTCGCCCCCC
>JANXSH010000799.1 GCA_025356615.1 Planctomycetia bacterium
GGCGTTTACACGCCCCGCTCGCCAATCGGGTTCCGTAGAACTACGCTGAACCTCAGCCCCTGTGTCCCCCGCGCCGCCGAGGTTCTTTATGCCAGCCTCCAACGAGACGATTCTCCAGTTCGGCACAGGCCGATTCCTGCGCGCCTTCGCCGACCTGTTCATCCACCAGGCGGCCGAGCATGGCAGCGCCATCGGCAAGGTCGTCATCGTCCAGTCCACCGGAGGCGAGCGGGCCGGGGGACTGAATCAGCAGGGCGGGCAATATCACGTCGTGATTCGCGGCATCGAGGCGGGGAAAGTGGTCGATCGCGTCGAAACCTGCGCGAGCATCAGCCGCGCCCTCGTCGCCGGCAGCCAGTGGGACGAAGTCCTCGGCCTCGCGCGTTCGCCCGCGCTCCGCGTCGTCCTCAGCAACACGACGGAGAAGGGGTACGACCTCGACCCGGCGGACGGTCCCAACGATGCGCCACCGCGATCGTTCCCGGCGAAGCTGCTTGCCGTCCTCCGCGCGCGGCACGCGGCTGGTTTGCCCGGACTGACGATCATCCCTTGTGAGTTGCGCGAGAAGCAGGCGGACCTGTTGCGCGGCCTCGTCGTCGATCTCGCGCGGGCGTGGCATCTGGGGGACGAGTTCGTATCGTGGCTCGCCTCGTCGTGCTTCTGGCTCAACACCCTCGTCGATCGTATCGTCACCGGCACGCCGCGCGAACACCCGCTGCTCGCTTCCGATCCCATGCTCACGGTCTGCGAACCTTACGCGCTGTGGGCAATTCAGGAAGACCATCGCGCGGGCCGATTCCTCGAGCATCCGTCGATCACCTGGACCCCGGACGTGATGCCGTACTTCCTGCGCAAGGTTCGCCTCCTCAATGGTGCCCACACGGCGCTACTCATCAAAGCCTGGCCACGAGGCTTCCGCACGGTCCGCGAGGCGGTCGAGGATCCCGAGTTGGGGACATGGCTCGAGGAGATGCTCTTCGAGGAGGTCGTCCCGGTCCTCGAGGGCCGAGTCCAGGATCCCGGCGGATTCGCGAAGGAAGTCCTCGATCGATTCCGCAACCCGTTCATCGAACACAAGTTAGCCGACATCGCCACCTACCATGAGACGAAAGTCGCGGTGCGGCTGGTGCCATCGAAGGAGGACTATGAGGCGAAGTTCGGTCGGTCGCCGGAATTGCTGACGGAGGTGTTGGGGATGGCGTCGCCGGAGGTGTAATTTGCATCCTCCTGGATTGGGCAGCGAGTTGAACTTCCCCCTCGACATCCTATGATAATCGGCTCTTGTCTCATTCGGCGTTTCACGGTGGCGCGCATGCGTATCCCTGAAAAGCCAACCTCACCCCGAGGAGTCTCCAATGCGGCGCGCCTTCCTGTTGCTGTGCCTCATGATCCTCCCCTCCCTCTGGGCGGCCGATGCGCCCCCCAAGGCCGACCCTCCCGCTCCCCCCGCCCCTCCTAAAGGCTGGAAGGAGTTCAGCCCCAAGGACAAATCCTTTTCGGTCTGGCTGCCCGACAAAGGGGGCAAACGGACCGAACGCGAGCGGACCATCATCGTCAAACGCACGAGGATTCGGGTCAACGTCGCCTCGGTGAAGCCGAACGACGGCCCGACCTACTCCGCCTCGACGTACATCTTCCCGCCGGCCTTCCTGCTGAAGATCCCCAAGCAAGAGAGGATCGAGATCATCCGCGACGCATTCATCAAGGAGGTGACCGGAAAGATCACGGCCGAGGAGGAGATCAAACTCGACGTGTGGCCGGGACGGGAATACATGATTCAGACGGGCCAGGGGATGTGCCGGCTTCGCGTATTCGCTTCAGGCAGTCGAATGTATCAGGCGGTGGTGACAGGAACCGAGAAGGAAGTCGAGTCCACGGATGCGAAAACCTTCCTCGACTCCTACAAGTTGCCCAAGCCTCTCGACGGCGTGAAGGCCGACGCGACGACTCCGGCTGGGAAGGCACCGCCGGGGGCGGTCAAGGTGATCCCAGGTGACGCCTATGCCTTCCTCGCCGAGGCTGTCAAGGACAAGCGGGTCGCTGATCTGGACATCAGGGGGTTCACTCTCACAAAATCGACCTATCGCGACTTACCCCCGGAGGGAGCGATTCTGATCGGCTTGCAGGTGTGTGAGGGGAAGTTCCTCGGCTACTCGGTCGTGGACGGCATTCGGCCTATCTACCGGACGAAGAAGGGCGAGAAACTCGGAGAGTGGAGAGGCACCAAGTCGGACGACCCGGTCATCATCAAGGCCAAGCCTGGCTACGTCGTTGCCGGCATGACCGTGCGAGCGGGCCTGGGACTAAACGGCCTTTCTCTCACCTACATGAAGATGGACAAAGGGAAGCTCGACGAGAAGGACCGATACAAGAGCCACTGGGTCGGAGGAACGGAGGGCAACGCCCCCGCCGAATCCGGTGGGCACGGAATCATCATCATCGGGATCACGGGGCATCTCAATGATGTAAAAAAGGCGTGTTCAGTCGGTCTGATTACGGCACTCTCCCCAGAAGGCTGAGAACCATCGATCTACGACGAATCGAACCGGCCTTTTCTCGCCGCCCCACGCCGACTATACTCCCGCGCGGTGAAACGCCCTCGACAAGGATGTCGGCGGCCTCACCCTGGAGGCGGTATCGATGGCACGCCAGACCCGGCCTTGCATCGGCATCAACGCCGATCTCTTGCCTGCGGGCAAGCTGTCCGGGGCGTCGCTCCGGTTGCCCCTCGGCTATATCGATGCCGTCCTGTCGGCCGGGGGGCTTCCCGTCATCGTGCCGCCCTGTTCGTCGGATGTCGATCCCGACATCTACCTCGATCGGCTCGACGGCTTCATCCTCTCGGGGGCGTCGGCGGACCTCGACCCGCGCAAGCACGGCTTGCCGAGCCACCCGGCGGTGCAGCCGTTGCCCCCACGGCGCGAGGAGGGCGACCGTTTGCTCGTTCGCCGACTCGTCGAGCGGCGTATGCCGATCCTGGCCATCGGCCTGGGCATGCAGCAAATCAACGTCGCGCTCGGCGGGACGCTCATCCTGCACCTGCCCGAAGAGTTCCCGCGCGGCCTGTCGCACCGCGACCCGGCGGACCAGACGCACCGGCACATGGCGATGATCGAGCCGGGCAGCCGATTCGAAGAATTCTACGGCCCCGGCGAGATCCGCATCAACAGTCAACACCATCAGGCGGTCCGCCAGCCCGGTAAGGGTCTGCGCATCGCGGCACGGGCCGCCGACGGGGTCATCGAAGCCATCGAGGCGATCGACCCGGAGTGGTTCTGTCTCGGCGTCCAGTGGCACCCCGAAGCGGAGTCGGCCACCGCGCTCGACCTCCAACTGTTCGAGTGCCTCGTCCAGGCGTCCGCGCGTGGACAAACCGTCCTCGAGATGGCCTGATGCCGCTTCGTGAGCGGAACAAATCTTTCTCCCCTCTCCCTGTACTCGAGGGTGAGGGAGGCAGCGCCTGCGAAGAACTCCTCTCCCCTGATACACGTTTCCGAGGATGCAGCAGCATTTTCCCAGCGGGGAGAATGTAACAGTGCGAGTTGGACCGTGTATGAGTATAGGGGCGAGAGGGACCGATATAAGGTGCCCGCTCGCTTAACTCGGAGGGCGTCCCCATGTCGTCTCGGTGGATCATCGGCCTCGCTTCGGGCACCTGCGCCGAGGGTGTAGACGCCGCCCTTCTCGAACTGGATGGCGTGGGACTCGACCTTCGGCTGCGCCAGATTCGTTCCCTCCATCAGCCGTTCGCCTCCGAGTTGCGCGACCTCGTCCGGCGCGTCGGTGGGGCGGTGCCGATCGACCCGCGCCAGTTCGCCCACGTCCACCGCCTGCTCGGCGAAACCTACGCCGCCGCCGCCCGCGCCCTCGCCGATCAAGGGGGGACATCCCTTTCGCGCGTACAGGCCATCGGCTGCGCGGGCTACACGATCGGTCACGATGGCGACTTACGCTTTCCGGGGCTTCTGCCTTTGGGGATGCCAGCCGTCATCGCGGAGCGCTGCACGGTGACGGTCGTCAGCGACTTCCATGCCCGCGACCTCGCGGCCGGCGGACACGGATCGTCGCTCGCGGCACTGGCGGATCGGCTGTTGTTCGCCGATCCGGCCCAGAGTCGCCTCCTCCTCCATCTTGGCGGCTTCGCCCGCGTCGTCTATCTCCCCGCCGGGGGCCGACCGGGCGAGACGGTCGCCTTCGAAGCATGCCCGTGCAACCACCTCCTCGACGCCCTCGTCCGACAACTGACCGGCAGCAAGGAGACGCACGACGCGGGCGGGAAGAGGGCCGTCCAGGGACGATGTATCGAGGGCCTGCTCGACGCCTGGCTGGCGCACCCGGCGCTGCACCGCCGGCCGCCGCGCAGCCTGCCGCGGGCCACGTTCGGCGACGAGTTCGCCGGCGCGGCCATCGCCCAGATCCGCCAGAGTGACGGGAGTTTGCACGACCTCCTCTGCACGGCGACGCACTTCGTGGCGCGGGGCATCGCCTTCGCTATCAGGAGATTCTTGCCTCCGGGGGCGAAGTACGACCGCGTCCTGCTCTCCGGCGGGGGCGTTCGCAACGGCTTCCTCTCGCAGCTCCTGTCGCAACAACTCTCCGGGAGTACGATGTCCCGCACCGACGACGTGGGCATCCCCGCCGAGACCCGCAAGGCCGCCGCCTACGGCGTCCTCGCGGCGCTGACGCTCGACGGCGTGCCCGGCAACGTGCCGGGGGCAACCGGCGCGGCGGGGTCGCGCCTACTGGGGAGCCTGACGCCGGGGTCGTCGGCGAACTGGGCGCGGTGCCTGCAATGGATGGCGCGGCAGTCGCCGGAGATGACGCGGGTGGCGTGACGTTCGGACTCGCCCCTCACATCACCGTCTCCAAATACTCCACCTCCGGGATCCGCTTCCGCAACTCGTCCTCCAGCCCCATGATGACCGCACGGGCCGATGAGGGGCAACTCCCGCAGGTGCCGCTCAGCCGGACCTGGACGATGCCCCGGTCGCAGCCGACCACCTCGACGCCGGTGGCGTCCATCTCGAGGGCGGGAAGGATCTCCTCCGCGACGACCTGGGCGACGCGCGAACACAGACTCTCATCCGCTGGGGTCATGGGGTCTCTCCGAGTAGCGATC
>JANXSH010000828.1 GCA_025356615.1 Planctomycetia bacterium
CAGGCGGCGGAGAACCGTTTGGCGGACGCCCAGGGCGAGATCCGTCGCCTGCGGGAACAGCTGGGCCTCGACCCATGATTCGAGCGGACCTCGGAGCGTGTGAAAGAATCGATCCGCATCTTCGAGAAGGCGCGGCTTGCCCAAGAAGCCCGGAAGGCGAAGCGTGAGGCGGCCAAGTAACCCGTCCCATTGTCGAGAGGTATGACACGCTCGAAGTGCAGCGGATCGTCTTCGTCTTTCACTCCGCACTACTCGAGTTTTCCCATCCGTATCTGCCCGTAGACATCCGCCTGCCAGTACACCCCGGTCTCGACGTGCAGGCACGTCAGCCATCCGTCCGGTTCGTAGATACCGGTGTCGATGCATACGGCGGACCCGAGATCCAGAGGCACGCCGCTCTCCTGGCGCGAGTGACCGCAGATGAACTTCTTGCCCGAGTAGTGGACGATCGGACCACGGATGCGCTCCCAGAGGAGTACCTGGCTGTCCTGCTTGTCCATCGGCACGTCGGGGTGGATGTTGGCGTGGGCAAAGAGGTGGGTGTCGGTCTCGTACCACTCCCGGCAGGTGTGTTCGATGAATCGGTAGTGGCTCTCCGGCACGCGGTCGTATTCGTCGTCCAGGGCGCGGTGGCCGTAGGATTCCAACGTCTGCACGCCCCCGTAGCGGAGCCAGAGGCGTCGATGAGACTTGTCGCGGCGCGAGAGGAGCATCATCTCGTCGTGGTTCCCGCGCAGGGGGATGAGGGTGCCCGTGGCATGCCACTCCAGCAGGCGATCCAGGACGCCGGCGGAATCCGGGCCGCGATCGACGTAGTCGCCCAGTGTGATGATGCGATCGTCCGGTCGGGGGCCGACCACGGCGAGGAGGGCGTCGAAGGCGTCGAGGTAGCCGTGGATGTCTCCGATCGCGAATGTCCTCATGATCGGCCCCTCCGTTTCGCCAACGCCACCGCGACTTCAGCTGCGAGCGCGGCGTTGGCGACGACGAGCGCCCGGTTCGCTTTCAGAGTACGCCCGCCGGTCGCTCTTGCCAGGTGCGCCAGCAGAAACGGCGTCAGCGCCGCCCCCCGGACGCCGAGTCGCTGGGCCTCGCGTTCTCCTGAGTCGATCGCCCGCGCGAGGTCATTTTCTTCGACGACATCGGACTCGGCGATCGGCAGCGCCAGCACGACGCCGGTCCGCGATAGGCCCCAGTGGGCCTCGAGAGCGGCGGCCGCCTCGGATGCGGAATCGACCCGCGCGGACACGGGGAGGCCGCTCGACCGAGTGTAGAACGACGGGAACGTGTCGGTTCGGTAGCCGATCACGGGGACGCCGTGGGTCTCCAGCACCTCGAGCGTGGCGGCGAGGTCGAGGATGCTCTTGGCCCCGGCACACACCACGCAGACGGGCGTCCTCCCCAACTCGACGATGTCAGCGGACACATCGAACCCGTCGCCGCGATGGACCCCGCCGATGCCGCCGGTGGCGAAAACAAGGATCCCGGCCAACTCGGCGAGGAGCATCGTCCCCGAAACAGTGGTCGCCGCCGTCGCCTTCTGAGCGATCGCCGCGCCGAGGTCGCGACGGCTCGCTTTGCGGACCTCGCCGCCCCGCGCGAGCGCTTCGAGTTCGCTGTCATCCAGGCCGACGGTAGGTCGGCCCGCGAGGATGGCGATGGTCGCGGGCATTCCTCCCGCGGCGCGGACGGCATCCTCGGCGGCGCGGACCGTCTCCAAGTTCGTCGGCCAGGGGAGGCCGTGCGAGATGAGCGTGGACTCGAGCGCGACGACGGGTCGGCCCAGGCGAAGGGCGTCCCGAACGGCCGGTCGGATGTCGAGCGGGGTCATGGGCACTCAATCGCGCTTGGGGAGCTTCAAAAGCGCTTCGCGGAAGTCAGCGGGAGTCTGGAAACGCTTGGCCGGGTCGCGTTCGGTGGCCTTCATGAGGAAAGCAACCGTCTCGGCGTCGAGTTGGGGGCGGAAGTCGCGAGGATTCTTGCCCGGACTGTTCATGTGATTGAGGAGCGTCTGCATCGACTCCGCCTTTTCCCAGGGGAGTTGGAAGCAGTAGAGTTCGTAGGCCGTCACGCCCAAGGCGAACATATCGACGCGGGCGTCGGTCGTGATGCGGCGGATGACCTCGGGCGCGAGGTAGTTCGGCGTGCCCGTTCGGTTGCCGGGCTTGCAGAACGACGGCGTGTTGGGGATCGCGAGGCCGAAGTCGATGATCTTGATGACGCCGTCGTTGGTGACCATGATGTTTCGGGGGCAGATGTCGCGGTGCATGTAGCCCTGACGGTGCAGGTACTCGATGCCGTCGGCGACCTGAGTCAGGTATTCGACGCGCTTGCCCTCGAGTTTCTCACTGTTCGTCTCGACCAGGAAGTTGAGTCCGCTCCCCTCGACGAGTTCCATGACGAGGTAATACTCGCCCTCGGTGGTCAGGCCGTACTCGAACGTGTTGACGATGCTGGGGTGCTTCAGCCCCATGCAGATGGCACCCTCGCGGGGCTTGTTGAGGCCGAGGAAGCGGGCCTCGAACTTGGCCGTCTTGTCCTTGTCGAGGAGCTTCAGGCAGACCATACGCCCCAGGCTCATGTCGCGCGCGCGCCAGACGCGAGACATGCTGCCCTGGCCCGTGCGGTTGAGAAGCTCGAATCGCTTCTTGATGTCGATCTTCGGGAGTTTCGCCTCGCCCTTGGTTTTGGGCTTGGAGGAGAACCAGGTCTTCAGGCTAGCAAGGAAACTCACGACGGACCCTCTCACTTACAGTTGTCCGTTGTCCGTTGTCCGTTGTCAGTAAATACAAAGCACTCACTGACAACGGACAA
>JANXSH010000832.1 GCA_025356615.1 Planctomycetia bacterium
ATTGAATCCAGGGCGTTCACACGCCCCGCTCGCCATCCCTCACTTCTTCAGTGTCGCCTTTGCCGCCTCGACGACGGCCTCGACGGAGAAGCCGAACTTCTTCTGCAACTCCTTGAGCGGGGCGCTCGCCCCGAAGGACTTCATGCCGATGCGCCGGCCCTGGTGCCCGACGTACTCGCCCCAGCCGAACGTACTCGCCTGCTCCACCGAGACGCGCGCGGTCACGGCAGCGGGAAGCACCTGTTCGCGGTACTCCGGGTGCTCGTTGCAGTAGTGCTCGAAGATCTCCCACGACGGCATGCTCACGACGCGCGAGCGGATGCCGGCGGCGACGAGTTGCTCGTGGGCGTCGATGCACAGGGAGACCTCGCTCCCCGTACCCAACAGCAGCACCTCCGGCTTCCCCCCAGGGGCGTCGGCGAGGACGTAGGCTCCGCGCGTCACCCCCTCGGCGCTGGCGTACTTGGTCCGGTCGAGCGTCGGCAGCGCCTGGCGGGACAGGATGAGGCAGCACGGCTCGTGCTTCATCCGCATGACCACCTTCCACGCCTCGACGACCTCGTTCGCGTCACACGGACGCAGGACGATCAGCCCAGGGACCGCGCGGAGGCTGACGAGTTGCTCGATCGGCTGGTGCGTCGGGCCGTCTTCGCCGACGCCGATCGAGTCGTGGGTGAAGACGTAGATGACCGGGATTTCCATGATCGCCGCGAGGCGGATCGGCGTCTTGCCGTAGTCGCTGAAGATGAGGAAGCCCGCGCCGAAGGGGCGGATCTTGCACAGAGAGAGGCCGTTGAGGATGGCCCCCATCGCGTGTTCGCGGATGCCGAAGTGGAAGTTGCGCCCGGCGTGCGTCGCGCTCATGTCGCCGGCATCGGCGAAGGTGAGTCGCGTCTTCGTCGAGGGGGCAAGGTCGGCCGCGCCTCCCATCAGCCAGGGGATGTTCTTCGCCAACACGTTGAGGACTTCGCCGCCGCTGTCGCGGCTGGCCTTGCCCTTCTTGTCCGCCGGGTACGTCGGCAGGCCCTTGTCCCACCCCTCGGGCAGCTCGCGCTTCTGCATGCGGTCGAGCTGGTCGGCGAGGTCGGGGTGTTCGGCCCGGTACTTCGCCAGGTTCGCGATCCAGGCGTCGCGCAACCCCTTGCCGCGCTTGCCGATGCCCGCGTCGAAGTGTGCGCGCACGCCGTCCGGGACGAGGAACTTCGCGTCCTCGGGCCAGCCGTACCCCTTCTTCGTCAGGCGGATCTCTTCTTCGCCGAGCGGCTCGCCGTGCGCGCCGTGGGTGTCGGCCTTGTTCGGAGCGCCATAGCCGATGATGCTATCGACGATGATGAGCGTGGGCCGATCGTGCGTCGCATCGAACACCGCGAACGCACGCTCGAGGAGACTCATGTCGTTGGCATCGCTGACGCGCGTCACATTCCAGCCCAGGCCGATGTACTTCGTCGCCACGTCCTCGCTAAACGCGAGGTCGGTGTGGCCCTCGATCGTGATGCGGTTGTTGTCGTAGATCCAACAGAGGTTGGACAGCTTCAGGTGTCCCGCGAGCGAGGCCGCCTCGGTCGAGATGCCCTCCATCATGTCGCCGTCGCCGCAGACGGCGAAGGTGCGGTAGGTGAACAGGTCGTGGCCGGGCCGGTTGAAGTGGTCCGAGAGCCAGCGCTCGGCGATCGCCATGCCGACGCTGTTGGCGACGCCCTGCCCGAGGGGGCCGGTGGTCGTCTCGATGCCGCTGGTCAAGCGATACTCCGGGTGGCCGGGCGTCTTGCTGTCGATCTGGCGGAATTTCTTGATGTCGTCGAGCGACACGGTGGGGGTGCCGAGGGTCTCGTACTTCGCGTTGACGGCCTTGACGCCGGTCAGGTGCAGCAGCGAGTAGAGCAGCATCGAGGCGTGGCCGGCGGAGAGGACGAAGCGGTCGCGGTCCGGCCAGAGCGGGTCCGCCGGGTCGAAGCGGAGGTGTCGCTGCCAGAGCGCATAGCCGACGGGGGCGAGCGCCATCGGGGTGCCGGGGTGGCCGGAGTTGGCGGCCTGGACGGCGTCCATGGAGAGGGTGCGAATCGTGTTGATCGCTAGGACCGTCATCGGGTCTTCGTGGCGAATCGTATGTACAGGCGTTCCAGACATGGGTGATCCTCGAACGGCGTGATTCCAGAGGTCGTCTCCTCAGATGATACGGACCACGATCCGTTGCGAGGAGATGGGGCGGGGTTCGAGAAGCCGCTAAACGCAATAGCGTTGACCGAAGGTAGTACCTTGATGGTATTTACCCCGAAGGGGTTAAACAACAAAGCCCAGGGTCGTGAGCTCAGCGAGCGCACCCTGGGAGGCGAGGGCAGAGGCAACCAACCGAGTGTTCCCGCATGGTCCCCCCACGATAGAGGAAGAAACGGAACTTGCTCCCCTCGCCTCCCAGGGTGCGCTCGCTGCG
>JANXSH010000849.1 GCA_025356615.1 Planctomycetia bacterium
CGCACCGGCGGATCCGTTCGCCCTGACCCCCTACATGCCGCAATCGACTTCGTCTCCGTCGAACCTCCATGCCGACGTTGCGAACACGCAATCGGGAAGCGGCGGCGGCGTCACCTCGCTCGTTTCATTCGGCGCTTCTTCTGCCGCATCGCCTGCCCCAGCCAGCGGGACGATGAGTCCGCCCCCTGTCATTCCGCCACCGTCGATGCCCCCCGTGGCGAACTCGGATATCTACGCCGTCGGGCAAGGGACATTCACGGTCGGAGCGAGCAGAGGCGTGTTGAGCAACGACACGAACCCGACCGGCCAGCCGATGTCCGCCGTGTTGGTATCCACGACGACTCACGGCACGCTGTCCCTCGGCACCGACGGCTCACTCATCTACATCGCCTCGGCGGGCTACACCGGCGGCGATTCGTTCACCTACAAAGTGACGGCAGGCGGGCTGACCTCGAACACGGCGACCGACATCTTCTACGTCTCGAACAATCCTCCGCCTCCGCCGCCCAACCCGCCCGCATTCTCCTGGACGCAGACGCCGCCCCTCGCGCCCGCGATCACCAACCCCGGCAGCCGGACCGGCCTGGAGGGCCAACCCGTCAGCCTCGCCATCCAGGCGACCGGCAACGGGCCGCTCCGCTACGCCGCGCTGGAACTGCCTACCGGCCTGAGCATGAACGCCACCACCGGCGTCATCGCGGGGACGCTGACCGGCACGGCGGGAAAGGATCTGGGTGGCCACTACACGACGACGGTCATCGTCTCGGGAGCGGACGGCGGCAGCGCCACGGCTCAGTTCGCCTGGGTCATCACTCCCGCGCCGACCCTGAACAGCCCCGGCGACCAGTCGAACACCGCGGGGGACCACATCGCGGTCCAACTCCAGGCGAGCGGCCCCAACGGCGACACGCTGGCCTATTCGGCAGTCGGACTGCCGACCGGCCTGGCTGTCGATGCAACCGGCCTGCTCTCCGGCAGGATCGACCTGGGGGCCAGTGGATCGAGCATCGTGACGGCGACCGTCACGGACTTGGTGACGGGCGCGACGGCCACGCAGACGTTCAACTGGGTCATCACTCCCGCCACCCCGCCGGTCTCCCAGCCGCTGACGATGAACCCCATCGGCGACCAGACGAGCGCTGCGGGCCTTCCCGTCGATCTGGTCATCTCGGCTTTCAGTAGTAACCCGATTTCGTATAGCGTTGCGGGCCTGCCGTCGGGCCTCGCCATCAACCCGACATCCGGCGAGATCACCGGGACATCCCCCAATTCCGCGTTCAGCGCCACACCGTACCATGTGACGGTGACGGCGACTGACAGCACCTCGAGCGTCAGCCAGACCTTCAATTGGATCGTCAACCCGGTCGGGGTCGCCGACCCCGGCGACCAGAATTCGACCGTCGGCGACGCCATTTCGCTGCCGATGACAAGTCACGACGCAACTGGCGGTATCTTGAACTACACGGTAGTTGGACTGCCGCCAGGTCTGGTGATCGATCCAGCGAGCGGTCGCATCGGCGGAACCCTCCTGGTGGACCCGACCGGGCCTGGGAGGTATGACGTTACGGTGACGGCGTCCGATGGCACCTATGCCGGTAGCCAGGAGTTCGACTGGGCCGTACAAGCCGCCCCGAGTGCCCCCGGCCTACCTTCGTACCCGATCGTCGTCACGTCCGTTGCATTCCCGGCGTCCGAGGGCATCGACACCGGCTTCGTTAACGTGGCCACGTTCACCGGCAACCCCAACGGTGGCCCTTCGGACTACAACGCGACGATCAACTGGGGCGACGGGACCACCGACCTGGGCTTCGTCGCTGGTCAGGGCGGGGCGTTTACCGTAAGCGGCGGACACACCTACACGAACTCGGGCATGGTCCCTACGAGCGTGATCGTCACCGATGCCAACGGCAATTCGGTGGCGGGCATGGGGATAGAGTCCGTCACGCCGGCCAGGGTGTCGCCTCTCGGCGGATTCCAGGTCGGCGCGGTCGTGGGCCAGTCCGGCGAACTGGTCACGGAGTTCTCCTACGGCAACCCGCTGGCGACGGCCTCGGGCTTCTCGGCGATGATCGTCCCCGGCGATGGCAGCGGGCCGGTGATGGGGACGGTCTCCTCTTTGGGCGGCGGGTTGTTCGGCGTGAGCCTGCCGCGCGGCTACGCACACTCGGGACCAGAGACGGCCACGGTGACGATCATGGACCCGCACGGCGCGCAGACCGTTACCTCGGGCACCGTCCAGGTCGGCGATATCGTCGCCGCGGAGTCAGCCAACCTGACGGTGGCAACCTTCAACGTGGGCAACCCTAATGCGCAAGCGTCCTCGTACAGCGCTACGATCAATTGGGGCGATGGCTCGACCGGCATTGGGACCGTTACCGGGTCCGGCGGTGTGTTCACCGTCACCGGCAACCACACCTATCTCGTCGATAGCATCGACACTCCCGGCGGCTACAGGGTTACTGTCACACTCTCCACGCCGGGGCAGACCGCGCTGTCCGCCAGCCAGAACGTCGTCGTGACGCGGCCAACCCTCACGGGCCAGATCGCCAACGTGGCCGTGACGGCCACTGGGTTGGTGGCAATGCAGCCGATCGCCGCTTTCGAGGTGCCGGACATCACCGACACGGCGGCGGAGTTCCAGGCGACCATCGACTGGGGCGACGGCACAACGAGCGCGGGCACGATCAGCGGTGGCAACGGGCTGTTCGCGGTCGCAGGAGGCCACCAATACACTGCGCTCGCGGACGTGGTCATTCGGGTGACGTTCGGCCAGAGTTGGAGCGTGCTAGCTCCCGCGCTCGCGCGGGGGGCAAGGGGTCAAAAGAATCCGCCTGCACCAGCCATGACCCCCGTGACCATCCTCCCGAAGACGTTCGGCAACTACCTTGACAGCCTGCCAAAATACTGGCCGAAAGGGGCGGATGCCATCATCAGGCAAGGTGCCTATGAAGACCTGTTCTTCGGGGAGCGTCAGCCTGGGGTCGCGCTATCGGCCGCACAGACCAAGCAGAGGAACGAGAACAGCTACTTCGTCGTCGTCAACAAGGCCAAGGGTGGTGGTTTCGGTGTCGCTACCGCGTCTTTCGTCCAATTCGCTTACAACAGCACGGGACTTACTGCTAAACAACTCGCGGCCAGGGCCAGCTTCGTTCAGATCGTGACGCAGAGCGTCACGGTCACGACGAATGGGACGGACACCGTGCCACAGTGGTCAACGCTTGTAGAAGGGTGGAAGGCAGACAAGGGTGCCGCGAACCAAATGGTCAGCAAGGGGCTCGACCTCCATCTCCAACTCAACGCTGATGATGTCAAGCCCGGTCTCATATCCGCCCTTGCCCTTCCGGCCGCCCTCTTCGGCCCTGGAGTGAGCGAGATCACCACTATCTATGCCTTTCGCGTCGGCACGGGCACCGTCTTCGATAAGGGCATCACGGGCAAGCGCAAGGACGACGCAAACAATGCTGCGAGCTCCTCGGAACCTCTCGCGGGATTCGATCAATGGAAATCGGCCCCAATGACCTCCCTGAAGGACCAAGCGACGTGGGCGAACAAAGCTGTCCAGTGGACGGCCGGCGAGAAGCCGAAAAGCTACCAGGTGGTCTTCACGATCAAGCCTGACGGCACCTGGACCTATCTCGACAGTTCTTTCATGGCCAAGCCCATCGCTGGCAAGGCGGATGGGGTTCTCCAAACCGGCAAATAAAGGGGTACGATACATGGGACTGGTCTTCTTCCTCCTCTCGCTGTCCACCGCGCCCCCGCCGAGCGACTGCCCGGTCTTCGAGTTGACCGTGGATTCACACGACCTCTACTCCCTGATCGGCTGCGCGGAGATCCTCAGTCGCCGCAGTTATGCCACTCTGGTTCCCTTCTTACCTGCTCGATACCGGCGCAGTGTCAAAGATGTCCTGGAGTCGGGCGGGGGTGGGGAATGGAGATTTGCTGTTCGAGACACTAGTTCAACCGCATACTATTTTCGATACGGTGTTAGCGTTGACTACAGCCGTGGAAACCCGCCGAGTGTCTACTGCAAGCCGCTTCGACTTCACCTCAAACCGGGAAATGCTCGAGGCGCTCTTAAGGCTGGAATGTGAAAAGGGCGATACATGGGACTGGTCTTCTTCCTCCTCTCGCTGTCCTCCACGCCCCCGCCGAGCGATATCTCGGTCCTCGAGTTGACCGTGGATTCGCACGACCTCTACTCGATCGTAGACTGCGCGGAGATCCTCGCCCGTCGGAGTTGTGTCGATGCCCTCAGCCGATTGCCAGCCCGGTTCCAAGAGATCATTCAGCCACTCATCGAATCCGGAGGCGGCGGTCACTGGTCATGGGTCACGCACGAAACGTGCTCGATAGTCTACTATTTCCGCTACGGCGTGACTGTCAATTACGGCCGCGACCACCCGCCGCAGGCCCACTGTAAGCCGCTCCGCATGGTCTTCAAACCGGGAAGCGCTCGAGGCGCTCTCAAGGCTGGAATGTAAAGAGGTGCCGCATGGGCCTGGTCTTCTTCCTCCTCTCGTTGTCCTCCGCGCCCCTGCATAGGGACATTCCAGTCTTGGAGCTGACCGTGGATTCGCAGACCTCTTCTCGA
>JANXSH010000856.1 GCA_025356615.1 Planctomycetia bacterium
TCGACGCCGTCGAAGCTGAGCGCCTGCCCGACCTTGCCGGCGGCGTAGGTGGTGCCGTTGTACAGGGTCGCATTGTTCAGCCCCATCACATCGGCAGCGGTGTTGTTGCCAGTCCACCAGCTGACCAGGTTAGCGGGGGCCGCGACCGCCGTCAGCAGCGTGCGGTCTTCCAGGACTTCCAGGCAGAGCCGAGGCCGCCGGGCCTCGCCCCGGCCGGTGCCGGCGCGGGCTGCGGCGTGCCTGGCACGGCGGAGCTTCTGAGTCATCGCGGACAAGAGGGGAATCATGATCTGTACTTCCTTCGAGCGTAAGAGAGTAGGTCGGGCTGGTCGTCGGCGCGGACGGTGCCGGGTTCCTGATTCGCACCGGGGAGTGGCCCGCGATGCGACGGCTGGTCATTTGACTCGGCACCCGGACCTGGTGCCGGGGAGAGGACGTGGCGATGCCGGGTGCTACCGGGGAGCGAATCGCACCGACCTGGTGATGTTCTCGATTTCCGTCCTTCACATCACCATGCGTAATCGGGGTCGCCGAGGGCTCACGTCGGGAGGATTATTTCGATTTTTCTTGCATGGCTCAGCGGGCTAACGGCAGTAGGTCCGGCGAGCCGAGCCGGACCGGCCCCGCTCGGCTCGCGGGGCCTACTGCCTACTTCTTCGCCTTCGCCCGTTCCAGCACGGCGGCGACTTGCTTCCACACCCCGTTCCAGGCTTCCCGTTCTTCCTTCGGGAGCTTGGCCAGCGCCTTCGCGTCACGCACCCCGTCGAAGTCCCGGTCGGCCAACCAGTGTGCCATCGCCTGGGCCAGCGCGAGCCGGTGCTTTCGCGGCTCCTTGTCGAACAGTCCGCCGCACACCTCCAGGTCGGCCCTCAACCAGTCCCGCGCCTGCTTGCGGAACGCGGCGCGTTCGTCGTCGGTCAGCTTCGCCGCGTCCTTGCCCGCGCCGCAGCCGGCCAGGGCGGCGGCACAGGCGGCGTTGTAACGAACTTTGTTGGCCGGTGATTCCAACAGTTTCGGGGTCGCTTTCATCGCGTCCCGGTGGAGGCGCACTGCGGCCGCGTAGAGGTGCTTCTTCTGGCACAGATCCGCGTACTCGAAACGCTCTCCCGCATCTGCAGGTTGCTCCTTACTCGCGAGGATGCCTGGTAGCCTGGATTCGAGTTCGAGGAAGCGCTTGCACTGTTTGATCAGCCGGGCAGACAGGGTGTTATGCTGCCAACTGGGGTCCTTCGATCCCAGTTCACGACTGCGGCGCAGCGAGGCCAGCGCTTCGGCGAACTGGCCATCATGTAGCAAGACCGTGCCGAGGTTGTGATGCGTATCGGTATCGTCCGGCCCATAGAGAATTGCCTCGCGGTATGCTCCGATGGCCTCATCGATCCGACCCATTTCGGTGAGCGTTACTCCCAGGCCGAATCGCGCGGAAAAATAGTCGGACTTGATGCTCACGGCCCCTCGGTACTCGCGGAGGGCTCCGTCCAGATCCCCCCTGCCGAACAACGCACCGGCGAGGTTGTTGCGGGCCTGGAAGAAATCCTTCTCGAGTCGAAGGGCTTTTTGGTACTCGCCGATCGCCTCATCGAGCCTCTCTAGTTTGAAATAAGTAAGTCCCAGGTCGTTGTGGACCTCGGCGGATTCCGGATTGTGTCGAAGGACCGTAAGGTACGAACCCGCGGCTTGCTCGAATTTCCCGGTCGCACGGAACGCGGATGCCAGCTGGTAGTGGGCGGCGGTGTAATCTGGCTTGTGGTGTATCGCGAGGCGATACGCCTTGATGGCACCCTCGGGGTCTCCCTCTTGGATCAACACATTGCCGAGGTTGAAGTGACCCTCGGCGAATTTCGGCCTGAGGCGAACGGCCTCACGGTGCGGAGCGATCGCCTCTTTGCGCCTGCCCCTTTCACAGAGCGCGACTCCGAGGTTGTTGTGAGCCTCGACGTAGTCCTCCTTCAGTCGAATTGCCTCTCGGTACTCGCGGATGGCCCCGTCCAGGTCTCGTACAGCTTTCAATGTGTTAGCAAGAGAGTAGTGGCCCTCGGCCAAATCCTTGTCGAGGCGGATGGCCTCGTGATACGCACCGATGGCTTCTTCGAACCTGCCTTTTTTGAAGAGCGCGGTTCCCAGGTTACAGAAACCGAAGGGGTGGTCCTTCTTTAAACGGATGCCCTCCCGGTACTCGACGATGGCCGCGTCCAGGTCACCCTTCTCGCACAAAGCAAACCCCAGGTTGAAGTGGACTTCCGCATTTTGCGGTCGGAGGGCCGCACACACCCTCTGAAATGAGATCGCCTCCTCCGGCCACACCACTATTTCCTGCTCGTTTACGATATGCAGGATGCATTCCTGGAGGTTGAAGTTGATCCAGAAGTCGTCAGGGTGTTGTTGTTGGGCTTTCTTCAGGAGATCCTTCGCTTCCATCGTGCGTCCGCTCCGCGCCATGGCTCTCCCCATGGCGCTCCAGGTCCAGGGCATCAGGTGCCCGGCCTCGTTCGATGCGGCGAGGTCCTTCAGCCCGACCCCGTCTCCTCGCTCCAGAGCGTCACGCACCATCGCGCGGTAACCATCCGGATCGGCAGCCCGCGCGACATCCAGAAGAATTTTCCATCGCGTCTCACTTTTCGGATCGATCTGGCGGCGGACCGCCGCCCAGTCGTCCAGTACGGCGGCCAGTTCCAGGGCCACGCTAGTATTTCGGATTCGCCGCCCCGCCTCGTCGAGAGCCAGCGTTTCCAGATCCAGACCGGAGGCTTGGAAGAGTTCGCCAAAACGCTGTTCCATCCCCCGATAATCCACGAGACCATTCTGGAGCATGCTGCCCTCCAGACGGGCTTCCTCCAGTCCGGACAGGAGTTCCAGGTCGCCCAGCCGCGACTCGACCTTCTGTCGGAGGGCCGAGGAAGCGTGGCCCCCCGCCAGGATCGCCTTCGCCCGGCGCGCGGCGGCAAGTGCTTCCGGCACCCGTCGCCTTTGCTGCCATTCGGCTGATTCCTCGAGGGCCGACTGTATCTCCACCGTCGTCCGTTCGGCCCGGCCGGTCCGGTCGTTGACCACCCAGCCGAGGCCGCCCGAGAGGAGCAGCAGCACCGCCAGGACGCCCGCCGCCAAGCCCAGGCCCAAGCGGTGCCGCCGCGAGAACTTCCGCACCCGGTACGCGACACTCGGCGGGCACGCCTCGACCGCCTCGTCCGCCAGGTAGCGCCGGACGTCGGCGGCGAAGGCGTTCGCCGACTCGTAGCGCCTCGACCGGTCCTTCTCCAGCGCCTTCATCACGACCCAGTCCAGCTCGCCGCGCAGTTCCCGCGTGAGCCGGCGCGGCTCCAGGCCGCGCCGCTCGGCGACCGTGGAGAGCTGGGCCTGCCCGAAGGTCGTGAGCCGGGCGCTCGGCCTGGCAGGCTCGACCTCCCGGATGATCCGCCGGATCTCGTCGTACCCGGCGTTCTTCATCGCATCGCCGGCGAACGGCGTCGTTCCCGTCAGCAGCTCGTACAGGAGCACGCCAAGGGAGTAGACGTCGCTGCGCGTGTCCACGTCGAGGTCGCTCAGCCCGGCCTGCTCGGGGGACATGTACAGCGGCGTCCCGATCATCTGCCCGAACCCCGTGTAGACGCTCCCCTCGGTCAGCCTCTGCCCCACCGCCTTGGCGATGCCGAAGTCGATCACCTTGACGACGGCCCGGACGTCCTGGTGCGACACCAGGACGTTGGACGGCTTCAGGTCGCGGTGAATGATCCCCTTCTGGTGCGCGTGCTGGACCGCGTGGCACACGTCCACGAACAGCTCCAGCCGCTGCCTCGTGGTCAACTTCCGCCCGTCGCAGTAGTCGGTGATCGGCGTGCCCCTCACCAGCTCCATGACGAAATACGGGCGGCCCTCGGGCGTGGCCCCGCCGTCGTGGACCCTGGCGATGTTCGGGTGGTCCATGATCGCCAGCGCCTGCCGCTCCGCCTCGAACCGCGCCACGACCTGGCGGGAGTCCATCCCCGGCTTGATGACCTTCAGGGCCACCCGGCGCCGGATCGGCCTCTCCTGCTCGGCGACGAACACCAGCCCCATCCCCCCCTCGCCGATCTGTTCGAGCAGTCGGTACGGGCCGATCATGGTGCCGACCAGCCCCCCCAGTCCGCCGGCCGTCTCCCGGCCTTCCGTCGTGCCGGGGGCGAGGACGGCGGCGGGTTCTTCGAGGAAGCTGCCCGCGAGGAAATGGTTGGCGATCAGCCGCTCGACCCGGCCCTGGAGGTCGGCGTCGCCCCCGCAGGCCTGATCGACGTAGCCCTGACGTTCGGCGGGGTCGGCGATCTCGACGGCGTGGGACAGGACGGTCTCGACGCTGGGTGCGGATCGGTTCATGGCGAAAGGCCCTCGGCGCGGTTCTCCGGCTCTCATTGCATATGCGTAATCGGGGGTAAGCGAAGCTCACCGTTTTCGGAACAAATCTCGAATCGGGGGTTATTCCCCGTTCAACTTGCCGTACAGCCAGGCGCGGGCGAAGACCCAGTAGCGCTTCGCGGTGGCGGGGGAGACGCCGATCATCTCCGCCGCGTCCTCGAGCGAGACCCCGGTGAAGAACCGCAATTTCACCAGCTGGGCCTTGACCGGATGTTCGGCTTCCAGTTCGCGCAGCGCCTCGTCGAGCGCCAGCAGGTCTTCCACCGGTGCCGATTCCGGGGCGAGGAGTGGCGGCTCGATCCCCAGTTCGACGCGCCGGAGCGGGCCACCGGCCTTGGCGCTCTGCTTGTGGCGGGCCTGATCGATCAGGATCCGCCGCATCGCCTCGGCCGCCGCGCCGAAGAAGTGCCGGCGGCCGTCCCATTGCCGATCCTCGACGCGCCCGACCACCCGGAGGTAGGCCTCGTGGACCAGGGCTGTGGCCTGGAGCGTCTGGCCGGGCTTCTCCTGGGCGAGCATCCGGGCGGCGAGGTGGCGCAGCTCGTCGTACACCAGCGGGAGCAGTCGCTCGGCGGCCGCCGGGTCGCCCTTCTGGATCAATGATAGAGTGCGCGTCACGTCGGTCATGCAGGATATGGTATGGCACTGCACAGTCGCTCGTCAAACAATTTCCGTTAGTGGTACTGACGGGCGAACAGCTCCATCTACCCCAACGACGGCAAACGCGGTCATGGCAACGTCTATTTCTGCGGCTGGAGCGTTCGTGACCAACGGATGAGCATGGTCTTCTGCGCGTGTCGCCTAAACTACTACAGAAGAACGATAGACTCGGCAATCCTCCCCCATAAGGATCACACCGTCCCACCCTTGCTCCTAGTGCCCGCATCCTCCGAAACGCAATCGACCCGCCCCATCACGGACACAAGGTCCGGACGGGGCGGGTCGCGGTTTCCGACTCAGACACGCTTACAGCAGGTCCATGTCCTGCTTCTCGGCGATCGAGCGCAGTTTCTTCATCGCGCGGGCGTTGAGCTGCCGGACGCGCTCCTTCGTGATGCCGAACTGCTGGCCGATTTCCTCCAGCGTCAGCCCCTTGGCGTGGCTGTCGAGGCCGGCCCGCATGCGGATGATCTCCCGCTCGCGCGGCTCGAGCTGCTCGAGGAGCTTGTTGACGCTCATCGTGGCCCGCTCCTTGTTCGCGACCACTTCGTGTTCGTCCGTCCGGTTGTCCGGCGCGATGTCGAAGACCTCGCTGTGCCCCGTGACGAAGCGCTCCTTGCGGTGCTTCTCGTCTGGGATCGTTCGGGCGTAGTTCTTCATGATCGCCCACGAGGCATACGTCGAGAACTTGAAGTCGCGGGATGCGTCGAACTTCTCCACCGCGCGGATCAACGACATATTCCCGTCGCTGAGCAACTCGAAGAAGTTGTCCGTCTGGCCCGAGTGCCGCCGGCCGATGTTCACGACGAGCCGCATGTTGGCGTTGATGAGCGCGTCCTTGACGACGTTCGCCTCGGCCTGGAGGCGCTCGATCTCGTCGAGTACCCCGGCCGTCAGGCGGGACGTGTCGATGGCCCCGTCCTCGATGAACTCGTCGCGCAGCTGGCACGCCTTGAACTTCAGGTAGTTCATCTTGCGGAACTGGTGCTGCTCCTGCGGCTTCGTCAACAGCGGGGTCTCGTAGCAAGCCGCCAACTCGGGCGGGACATCCTTCGGGGCGCGCATCGTGAGACGCTTGCCCTCGTACTCCTCCTCGCCGGGCATCGGGTCGAGGATGGCGTCGTCCAATTCGGGCTTGTCGAAGTCGGGGTGCGGGATGTAGTCGAGGGGCTGCTCCAGCAGGCGCTGGGCGCGCATCTCGTTGATCGCCCGGTAGACCGACGTTCGCGTCCGCTGATATTGTTTCGCGAGTGTATTCACGGCTATCCCTCGGCGGTAAGAGCTAAAGATCGATTCCTTCACGGCCGCGTCCAGCGGCCCAGTCAGTCTCGGGAACATCGCTTCGTCAGGATGCTCCTGATCGAAATGTCGAATCGTATATCGGATCGCCTCCACCGAACGGCCCACCTGGCGGGCGATGCTTCGGCTGACCTCGGTCAGAGTGGTCCCGCAGGCCGACGACATCTTGCGGGCGAAACCCAGGATCGACTCGCGTTCCTGGTCGGTCATCTGCGAGAACTTCGCGCCCCGCTCGACCTGCTCGCGGTGCCCCGCCAGGAATCGGTCCACGACCGTTTGGACGTAGCACATCTGTCGCTTCCCACTGCGGACCACCCGTCTACCCACCAGCCCCAGCTTGCGCCAGCGGCGGATCGTTCGGGTGGAGACGTTCAATTGCTTGGACAGTTCCTCCAGGCTCACCCACTGCTCGGCCGGCTCCGTGGAGACCGAACCACCCAGCGCTTCGATGAACAACGTCAGGTCGTGGACCAGGTCCGAACCCAGGATCAGCAGGTCGGGATACGAGTCCGGGCGGTAGTCGGTGATCCGGAAACAAATGAACTGATACGGATACGACCGACCTGCCTCGACCTCTCCCAGCAAGGTCTGTGCCCGAGACAATTGCTCGAGCCGACGCGCCGGGGGTGCGAATCGCACCTGTTGATCCGTCAACTGATTCAGGGCGGGATGCTTGAAAGCGGCCACGGCCTTCGATCTCCTTGTCCGGCCCGACCTCCTGGTCGGTGCCTCTGAGCCTGTTTATTCCGTGCCTGCCGGGTGGCTCTTCCCGTCAGGACTTTCCTCGTTCCGTATCCTGGATTTCCTTCAGTCCGTCGCCTTGCTGTCCGATTCGGACTATTGAGAGACAGATGGTTCGATGCCGAATCGTCGAGAGAGGTTCACGCCATTTTTCGGCCCGTGACGGTTTTTCCCACTAACTCTCCCAAACGCACCCCCCAGCCCTCCCTCGTTTTCCACTAGACAGACCGGACACGATTCGGTAATTATCTCGATTCTGAGAAGGGCATTTCGTCAGACCTCTCGTACCCTCGGACCCATCGGCCCCTCCCTTATTCGGACGATCGAGCCTCATATTCCTTGCGCTGATTCTGCAAACTGGAATATGGCACCTTTTTCGTGCTATTTAGGGAGAGCAACTTTCGAGCCAATCACCCTCTGTTAAAAGAGGACGACCGAAGGCATAGTCCATAACTCTCATTCCTGACTGGACTAGCGAATACCCTGCGGGATGATTTCCTGTCCGTATCGCGTTCCCATCTGCCTGCCATTCTTGCACTTCCTGATCGGATTTACAGGCAGGATGTTCAATCTTGCATCCGTCCGATCCATTCTCCGCACAACCCAATCTCATGGAATACGCGGCACAGTCCGCATCATTTCGCGCCGTCACTCATTCATAGCATGGAAGTCATCTTCGACGAGGTTCGTCCGCCGACG
>JANXSH010000921.1 GCA_025356615.1 Planctomycetia bacterium
GTCGGCTGTCGGCTCGTCCGCCGTCGGCGGTTGGGACGGTACAGCAGGCGATGAAACCGGCTCGGGCGGCACAGGGGACAGTTCCCGGAGCTGCCGATCCAGGGCCAGCCGTTCGGCTCGCTCGGCCGTCGCCCAGACGCCGAAGACCAGCGTCAGCATCGCCAGGAAGCCCGTCAGCGCCGGCCAGACGAAGCGAAACCGCGAGAGCGGCACGGCAGCGCGACCGGCGGCGAACAACATCGCGTCGGCGTCCAGCCCTTCGGGGGCCGGCTGCCAGGCGGACAACCGGCGTTCCAACTCACTCAGGTCGTCGGGGAAGTCGGGGTGCGTGTGCATCGGCCTTCGAGCCTCTCTCGCAGACGAGCCAGTCCCGTCTGGTAGCGACGGTGGGCCGTCGGCAGCGAGCAGCCGACCAGCCGGGCGATGTCCTCGAACGTCAGGCCACCCCAGAGGCGGGCGACGATCACTTCACGCAGGTCCAGCGGTAACTCGGCGAGACCAAGGGTCGCCTCGTCGGCGTCGAGGCGATCCGGTGCCGTGCCGAACCAACCTTCGGGCGTACTGGCCCCCTGTTCGCGATGCCGGCGTCGGACGGCCGTCCGGTGGGCCGCAAGAGCCTCGTTGCGCACCACACGATAGAGCCACGGCAGCACCTGCTGTGGAGGAGGGCTTTGCTGTGCCAGACGCACGAAGGCGATCTGCACGAGATCCTCGGCGGTACTGCCCCACTGGCGGGCATAGAGGCGCAAAGCAGGCGCGTGCTTGCGGTAGAGTTCTCCCAGGATCGTCGGTGTTATCGGGGGCATCCATAGCTCTCAGGGGGTCTGTCCTATTTCTAGATGCCGCGCAATCGCGGATTTCTCGCGCAGGGACATAGAACGAGCCGCCGGTAATCTGGGTAGACGGGAAGGTTGAGGCTGGGAGGGCAAGGCGTTGACGTGCTGTGTCCCCCTTGTCACCTTGTCACCTTGTCACCCGAAGTCCGGCATAATCGACAAAGTCCAACGCTCCCCCTATCCGATGATACAGGTGTCCGCGTCTGGATTCCTCGTTTCGTTCGGAGGGTGTTGCATGGACCGCCTCGACTCGAACCGGCCCGGCTGGTCTCGGCTGGCTCGTCGGCTGATGGCCGGTCTCCTGGCGGGTTTCCCCCTCTTCGGCGTGGCCTGCTCGGGGGTCTCCCTCACGTCGGATTACCCGGATCTACCGGTGTCGGCCAACTCCACGCCGGCCGTGCCTGTCGGATCGACGACGATCCAGACCGTCCAGCACACGGCCCAGGCCGAGCCGAGTCCGGCTTCGCCGCGACAGGTGCCGATCACGCTCGACGCCGTCTTCCGCCTCGCGGAGCAGCACAATCCGAGGATCGCCCTGGCGCGGGAGAAGCTCAACGAGAGTCTGCTGGCGCAGGCCCAGACGAGCCGCCTCTGGCTCCCGAACGTCTACGCCGGCGCGGCCTACTTCCGCCACGAGGGCGGCATCCAGGACTTCAACGGCCGGCTCGTCCACTCGTCCTACGGGGCCGTCTCGCCCGGCTTCACCGTGCAGGGAGAACTCGACCTCCGTGAGGCCACCTTCCAGCAGATCGATGCGCAGCGACGAGTCTCCCAGGAAAAAGTCTCGCGCTGCCAGGTCAATAACGAAGTGCTGCTCGACGCGGCCCTCACCTATGTGGACCTCTTGACGGCCCGGCGGGGTGAACTGATCGCCCGCGACATCGAGACCTACGAGAAAAAGCTCCTCGACCGCGCCGAGGACATCGCCAAGACCGAACGCGGTGCCGCAGGCTTCGTCGCCAGCGTCAAGGCGACCATCGATGGCCGTCACCAACTCCTTTCGCAGCTACGTTTGCAGGGCAAGGCCTCCTCGGCGAAACTCGTCTACCTCCTCGGCCTGCCCCCGGAGACGGTCCTCGTCCCGGTCGATCCGGTCCTCGGCCCGATCGAGTTGGTCGATACCTCTCCCGGCCCCGACCGGCTCGTCGCGCGGGCGCTCGCCCAGGGGCCGTGCGTCCACGAACTCCAGGGCATCCTCGGCATCATCCAGCTCGGGCTGGAGATGTCGAACAGCATCGAAAACCTCCTGCCGTCGCTCCAACTCAGCGCCTACGAAGGCGGGTTCGGCGCGGGACCGGGCGGGAACCTGGCGTGGGACAATCGCCTCGACGTGACGCTCGGGTTTCGCTGGAACCTGACGAAGCTGTGCCAGTCGAACTTCCAGCGCACGGTCGCGCGGAGCAAGCAGGTCCAGGCTCTCCTCAGCTACGAGGAGCTGCGCGGCAAGCTCGCCGCAGGCGTTCTGGAAGCGACCGAATCCATCTTCGAGGGGCGCGCGCAGATCGGCCTATCGACGAGCCAGATCCGCAACGCGAACGAGAGTTACCGATTCATCGACCGCCGCCTCGACGAGGGCTTGCAGAGCGCTTCGCCGACCGAGGTGATGCTGAGCATCCGCTCGCTGGAGCAGGCGCACTTCAACCACCTCACCTCGATCAGCGCGCACAACAAGGCGCAGATCCGACTCCTACTCTTGCTCGGCTGGAATTGCCCCGAGGGGCCGAAGCCGGCCGCGCCGCCCACTTTGGTGCCGGTGCCTCCGGTTCGGCTGTTGCCCCCGCCCTCCGTCGTGAAGCCCGCCTCATTCTCCGACGACCCACGGTAACAGATCGGGGAGGACCTGAATCCCCGCCTCCGGCTTGCCGATGAGGCGAACGTCGGCCTGGATCTTGCCCTCGGACAACGCGGTTTCACCGAACGGCTGCCTTCGGGGCGCGTTGCGCAGGCGATCGATGAGATAGACTCGAGAGCGCGAGACGCTCCAGACGAGTTTTTCCTTCCCACCCGTGAGCGGCAACTCGGCCCAGAGGTCATCGCCGGGGCTGTAGTCGATTCGTTGCGCCCCGGTGCGGCGGAAGGTAAAGCGGACGACGCCGCGCGCTTCGTCGAGTACCTCCGAGCCGGACTCCTCGAAGGTCAGCCCAGGCTGCTTCTTGTGCAGGATCACGAGGCGGGTGCCAGCGCGCGGGCGGATGCCGCTGCCCTCGCGCACCTCGAGCGTGATCGAATCCAACTCGATGGTGAACTGTTTCGCCCCGAGGAATGTGGCAAGTTCGATCACCGGATCCTCCGGCGTCGAGGTGGTCAGCCGGAGCAGGGCGAGGGCCAGTTCCCGCCAGGCGGCGAGTTCTTCCGGCGATTTCAACCAGGTACGGACTGCCTCCCAACGGGCTATCGTCTCCTCGCCCCCCTTGCCCTCCATCCGATAGCGAGCCAATACCTCGGCTCGACCGACCTTCAGCAATCGTTGGTATTGCGCCAGGGCGGCGCGTCGGACCGCCGGCCGAAGGCGCTGGGGCACCTCCTCCAAGAGGAATCGCTTCTTGTACTCGGAGTTGGTCGTCTCGAGTTGCAGGAGACGCTGCCGAGTGGACGCCAAGCGAAAGTCGTCCGGGAAGTCGAGCAGGGCGGCAGCCTTGAACTCGCGTGGGGTGGTGAGCTTCACGGCGGAGGTGATCGCGAACAGCCTCCGCAAGGCGTCCCTCGCCTCGATCCAGCGACGGCAGGCGTTCTCTGCCGTGTCGAAGCGCAGCGCGGTAGCGTAGGTCAGCGAGGTTCCCGGTGAGTTCGGGATCGGGTCGTTGGGTCGAAACGGTGGACGATTCGAGAGGCTGAGGAGCTTCTCGACCTGATCGGACCATTCGGGCCATTTGACGCCGGCCCCATCGATTCGGTAGAGACGTTCCGCCTCCTCTTGCGCGCCGATATACCAGTCCCGCGCGACGCCAACCGCCTTGTAGAGGGCACCGCCCGCCGTGATCCGCTGCTCGAGCAATGGCGCGACGGGGGTCGGCTTCCACTTCTCGCGCAACTCGGCCTGCTCGGCGCGGAGTTGCTTTAGCGACTCCTCGAGGACCGACTCGGTTTGCTCGCTCGTCGGCGACCGTCGCGCCTGGAGTTTCTCGAAGTAGGTGATGTACTCGGCCATGTCTTTGTGCGTCGCCTCGACCTTCTCGCGCATCTCCGGGCGGAGTTGAGTGAAGTACGAATTCGCCTGGATCTCCTCGAGGCGCGTCTTCTTGAGCCGCAACTGATCGACGGACGCCAGGAGGCCGGGCTTCGACCCCGTCGAATCGATGAACTCGAAGTCGCGGACCCGGCTCTCGAGCATCGTCAATTGCGTGTTGCGGTGCAGGGCGAATAGGCCGACGATGAACACCAGCAGGACCGCGACCAGAGCCACGGCCACGACCGATACGACGTACAACCGGCGCTGTGCCCTGGCGCATCGCGCCTGGTATTCGCTGCCCTCGGCCAGTGCTTGCCGGAACAGCTCGGCGACGCCATACGGCTCTTGCGCACCGTTCTTGCCGCCGCCCAGGTCCGGCTTGCGAATCGCAGTCGCCCAGACGTGCAGTTCGATCCGACCGAACGTCCCGGTGTAGGCTTCTAGCTCTTCCTCCTGCACCTGTTCGGTCGGCGCTTCAGATGGCGGATCCTTCTTCTCCTCGTCGCGGTCGGCGAGGAAGGCCGCGAATCGCTCGGCGAGGTCGCGTTTGCGCTGTTCGATGCGTTCCACCCAGCTCACGAGACTGTCGCCCGGCTTGGCGAGCGTGTCGCACTTGTTGAGGACGAGGAAGACGGGCATCCCGGCGACTTCGGCGCGGGCACCGCGCGCCTTCTGCACCGTCTCGAGGAACCGCGCGAACTCCACGAATTGGCCCTCGACCTGCCCCGGCGGGGTCGAGGCGTCGAGGACGAGGATCAGGCCGTCCGCGTCGCCGACCTCGTAGGCCAGGCTCCCCTCGGGGCTGTCCTCGTCGAGGCCGCTTCGTCGCGTCAGCAAGTTGCTCGCCGCGAGGCCGTCGCTATCGACGAGGACCGCCTCGACATCCCCCTCGCCCTTGCCGGGCACGAAGTAGACCGGATACGCGGTGATCTCGCTCTTGGATCGCTCCCCGTTGGCCCCAGAAATCGAACCGAGGCGGTTACCCCGGTCCTCGATCCGGCTGCCGAGCGGGGAGTCTTGGGCCTTCGAGACTTGCCCCAGTGCGCTGAGGAGCGACGACTTCCCGGAGCCGGCCAGCCCAAAGAGGACGAGACGCAAGGCGTCGTTCGGAGATTCGGGAGGAATAGGGGTCATGGGGTGTACTCGCCGATGGTCACTTCAGGGGGGCGGTTCGGGATGGATATTTCTCCTCGATCACAAGCGAATCCCCAATATCTCCAGCCCATTGAACAAACCGCTTAACTGGAGCACTGTCTCCTGCCGGACTGTTGAGGTAGATGATGACATTGAGCTTCTGGAGCGGCGGAGTGTGCTTTAGACGCTCGAGAATCAGAGCCTTGATCTCCTCGAGCGAGCGGAGAGATGTCGGGGCGTCTGCGAGCCGATATCGCTTCTCAAGATTCACCTCGTTGCCTCCGGCGAGTTTCTTGACCGACTCGTCACCGAGAACTTCGACGTTGATCGTCTCGCCAGACCCGATGCCGGGGCCGTCCTTCTTCGATTTGGAATCGGGATCCTTCGCCTTGGGGGTCTCCTCCGGGTCGGGCTTCTTTTCGTCTTTGCCGGACTTGTCGGCGGCGCGATCCTTGCTATTACTGTCGTCAATGCCTCCTAATCCGACGCCGGAACCCCCGCCGAAGCCCCCTCCGCCGGCACCGAACAGCCAGAGCCAGGCGATCCAGCCGGCCACTAAGCCGGTCAGGAGGCGCATCGTCCAGGCCAGCCAGTTCGGCACCTTTTGGTTGAAGGCGAATTTCGCCGTGAGACTGAGCGCCCAACCCCCGAGGAAGCCCCCCAGCGTGAACGCCCCGATGACAGCGAGAACCTTGACCGGCAGGTCGCCGCCGATGGCCCATAGGCAGAGGTGCGACATCATTTCTCCTTTCCTAACTCGACGCCCGGCACGTCGTAGCCGAGCGCAACGCCGTCGAACCAGCGGTCGTAGCGCTGGCGCTGTTCGCGCGTCGGGTAGCCGCTGGCGCGGTCGCGCGGGTAGAGGACGAGGTAATAGAGTTCGCGGCGGGCAACGCCCTGCGTCTGCCGGTCGCCTTCGATCAGTTGATTCGCCTCGACGGCGTCACGGATCTCGACCTTGTCGGGGTTGCGAAAGTATAGCTTCCCGTTGGCCGGGTCGATCTCGAGGACGCGGACGCTGAGGCGATTCTTCAGCGTCTGGATCTTCTCCTTGCGGAGGCGCTCGATCTCCTCACGGAGCTTGGCCAGGGCCTGTTCACCGGCGGTGCCCATGCGGACCAACTCGGACTCGAGGTGCTTCAAGCGGTCCTCGCGGACCCGGCGCTCGGCCTCCAACTCGGCATCGCCAGCCGTGTCAACCATCGGCATCAGAAGGTAGATGCAAAATAGCAGCGTCAGCACGTCGATCATGGGGACGAAGAAGCGCGTCACGCTTCGGGTCGGCATCTGGATCATGGAGGCTCGATTGGCTGCGGGTCCGAGAAAGTCCGTTGAAGAAAGAGACTCAGGTTGCCTCCGGCTCATCGCCGCCCAGCGACAGGATGAGCGGTCTGCCGACCATCACGATCCACGCGGGCAGGATGTTGATGAGCGCCATGAACAGGCCGCTGCCGGTCGCCGTCAGGGCCGGCGCGTAGAGCTGGATGATGAGCTGCGGCGAGGTCTTGTCGGTGATCGAGCTGAACGTCTGCAAGATGCCGCCCACGGTGCCGATGAGGCCCAGCAGCGGGAACCACTCCGAGGTCTGCGTGAGGCGGTTCAGCCAGGGGTCCGGCCTCTCGTCGAACGTCGCGCCCTGCCAGCTCTGCGGAGTGCGCCCGGCGTCGACGCCGCTCCGCTTGTTGAGGTCCACGATCGGCCACGAGGTCTTGTTGGCGAAGTCCATCGTCTGCGTGTCGTAGCGCACGATGACGCCGTTCTGCGCGGTCTGCGTGAGGCTGT
>JANXSH010000932.1 GCA_025356615.1 Planctomycetia bacterium
GGCCTTGTCGTTGGCTCGCGGCCGCCCGCCCTTGGGGTCGTGCGTGGGGCGTGCCGGCAGGTGCGGCTCGATCGCGCCCCACAATTCTTCGGTCAGATCAGGGGTCGAGTCCTTCGGCATCGGTTATTTCTCCTGAGAGGCTGTGAATTATTAGATGTTTGTACAGTAAACAGGTTCAGAATTCGACGTAAGTCATTAAATTTCGACCCATTTTTGACGGGCTACAGTGTACAAATGACTAATTATTCACAGCCTCTGAGTTCCTCCATCCGATATTATAGGCAACGCCTGTTCACCCGTTGACGGTTTTGAAACGACTTCTAAGCCATAAGCCGACTGGCGGCGAACTTGTGAAACGGTCATCTAGTACACTTTTGGGGGCTGCATTCGATGGAAAGATCCGATCCGAAGCTCCGCCGCCACCAGCAAAAATTCCTCGGCTACGTCCGCCTGAATGAGGATGAACACTACTTCGCGGGCGAGTGGCCCGAGGGGTCGAAAGTGGTCCCGGCGGGGATCCGCCAGCAATACGCCTCGCTCATCGCCGAATGGCTGGTGTGGCGGACGCAAACCGCTCCCAAAGGAAGATCGGCGGCGCAGACCCAAGGCGAGAGCGGTCACGTCAGCCGATGCCGTGCCCGACTCGATCACCGTAACCGAGGTCGCCGTCCGCTACCTGCGCCACGCCCAGGAGTATTACCGCGACGAGGACGGCGAGCGGACGAGCGAACTGGATACGTCCGCGAGTCACTCCGCCCCCTAATCCACCTCTTCGGCGGCACGGCGGACGCGATCGACCCGCAATCCCTGCGCGCCCTGCAACGCCTCCTGATTGAGGGCTACGTCCACCCGAAATACGGACGGCATGTAGCCGTTCACGGGTGAAAAGCAAATGTTCACCTGAACAGAGGGGGCAGCGGAACATACTCTTTCAGACTGAAAAATCGAATTGTTGTTGCCCAAATAGTGCACAAGCGACTATTACGGTAGACGATGATTTAGCATTGACACAGGGTGCCTATTTCCTCCTTGTTCAGTATCGAAATTAATGCCATTCGGCGATTTCTAGCTGAGAAAGACGATATCTCGTCCGATTCTCTGGGCCGACCGACGACGACGGCAAGCCGATCATCCAGGTGTTGCCTTCGTCGGAGCTTCTGCGCGACTATCGCATGCGTGTCGAAGGGCTGATTGGGGCGTTGAGCGTCATCGAGAATCGTCCCGCAGTAGACCTCCTGGCGCATGCTCCGATCAACGGAGTGCCGGTGCTTATGGGCCAGGGTCAACCGGCGAAGCCATGAGGAGGAATATGCTCTCGCTTCCGAATGGGGGTGGATCACTGGAAACAGGCTAACGCCGGTAAACCTTCTTTCGGAATCGCCGACCGTAGAACTAGATCATGTAATACCACCCCTTCTGCCGCTCTTGCTCCATCTCGTGCTTTCGCGGGCAGGTCGTGCACAGATCCTCCCCGAGCAGCTCATACGCGCGCTTGACCGCGCGGAGCGTGCTGGAGATCATCGGGCCGTCGCCGTTGTTCTGAGGCGTATCCTCGAGGAAGATCCGATCGGTCGGCAGCCAGTCGTGGAAGCCGAGGCGGTCGAGGGCCAGGGCGAAGTCCTCGCGGACGCCGCACAGCAGGACGAGGACGCCGAGTTCCTGCATGTCCTCGAGGAAGTGTTGGAGCTTCTCCATGCACACCATGTCGGGGTTGCGCGTGCGCTTGAGGCGCAGCACGATGATGCGCGCGCCCTCGCGGGCGCGGGCCGTCAGGCCGGCGAGGACGGTGTCGAGTTCCGGGGCGACGCCGAAGAACAATTCGCCCTCCAGCTCGAGGATGATGAGTTTGCCGCACGGCACGTCGTCGGGCTGGAGATCCTGGACGACTCGATCGGTGCTGACGGCCAGCTCGGCGACCCGCAGGCGCGACACACGCGGCACGAAGAACAGGAACGACAGGAACACGCCGATGAGGATCGAGAACTCGATGCTCACGAACACCGCCGCCCCGGCCGTGGCGAGGGCGACGTTGCGATCGAACGGCGACGCGCGCAGGCAATACGCCACCCGCCCGCGATCGACGAGCCGCCACGCGGTGACGAACAGGAGGCCGGCGAGGGCGGGCCGGGGGACGTAGTCCGCGAAGTCGGCGAAGAGCAGGATGGCCAACGCCACGCCGACGGCGCTGATGACCCCCGACAGACGGCTGACGGCACCGGCCTGGAAGTTGATCGCCGAGCGCGTGAGCGACCCGGAGCCGGGGATGCACTGGAAGAAGCCGCCGCCCAGGTTCGCCAGCCCCTCGGCGAGGCACTGGCGGTTGCAATCGACCGTCTGCCGGGTCTTCGCCGCGATCGACTTCGCGATGGCGAGCGCCTCGAGCAAGCCCAACAGCGCGATCGCCAGGGCGCTACCCGACAGCCCGCGCACCCAGTCCCACTGGATGTTCGGCAGTTGGAACCTCGGCAAGGTCGCCGGAAAGTCCGGCCACTCTTCGCGCCAGTCGATCAGGTAGGCGACGAAGGAGGCGGCCACAAGTCCCATCAGCATGTCGGGGAGGGGCACGCCGAGGCGGTTGCCGACGCGCCGCAGCCCCACGACGAACGCCGCCGTCCCGACGCCGAGGGCGATGGCCGTCGGTTGGATCGGCCCGCCCTCGACGAGGGTCCGGCCCAGGCGGAGGAGTAGGTACTCCTCGCCACCGCCGACGCCCGTCAGTCCGAGCAGGTTGGGCACCTGGCTCAGCGCGACGAGGAAGCTCGCGCCGACCATGAATCCCAGGACGACCGACTCCGAGATGTAGCGCGTCAGGTCGCCGAGCTTGAACGTGAAGATCAGCATCTGGAACGTGCCGACCAGGATGGTGAGCAGGAACACCGCCTGCAAATTGCGTTCGGGATCCTTCAGGCCGAGGCCGGC
>JANXSH010001068.1 GCA_025356615.1 Planctomycetia bacterium
CGCGGATGTCGCCGATGATGCCGTACTTCGCGGCGAGGCGCGCGAAACCGGCCCGCAACTGCCTGCCGCGCTCGCGGGCGTTGCCGCACAGGTCGCGCTCGAGGATCTCCGTCAGGACGGCGATGCCGGCGGCGCAACTGATCGGGTTGCCCTCGAACGTGTGGCCCTCGACGAAGCCGGGGTTCGTCGCGATCGGCCCCCAGAACACGTCGGCGATCTTGCGCGTGCAGATCATCGCGGAGATCGGGGCGTAGCCGCCGGACAGGCCCTTCGCCGTGCAGATCACGTCGGGCGTGACGCCAAACGTGATCGCGGCGAACAGGTCGCCGGTGCGTCCGATGCCCGTAATGATCTCGTCGAAGATCAATAAGATACCGTACTTGTCGCAAATTTGGCGCAGGATCGGCAGGTACTCCGGCGGCGGGTCGATGATGCCGCCGGTGTGGCCGATCGGCTCGACCATGATGGCCGCGACCGTCGCGGGGTCTTCCATCTCGATGACCTGCTCGATGAGGGTGGCGCAGGTGATCTCGCACTCCGGGTAGGTCTTCCCGAAGGGGCAGCGGTAGCACGTCGGCGGGAAGACGTGGAGGAAGCCCGGTGCCATCGGCTCGTTGACGGTCTTCCGACTCTTGAGGCCGGAGGCGCTGAGCGCGCCGAGCGTCGAGCCGTGCCACGACATATACCGGCTGATGACCTTGTAGCGGCCTGGGTTGCCGGTCAGGCGGTGGTACTGGCGGGCGAGCTTGATGGCGGCCTCGGTCACTTCGCTGCCGCCGCACTGGAACTTGACGGCGTCGAGGTCGCCCGGGGCCAGCTCCGCGAGCATGGTCGCCAGCCGGATCGCGACCGGGTTCGTCCCGTGCATCGGCGGCGAGAAGCACATCGTGTCGAGTTGTTGGCGGATCGCGTCGATCACGCGGCGGTTGTCGTGGCCCACGGAGACGGTGTAGATCCCCGAAAGCGCGTCGAGGTAGCGCTTGCCCGTCACGTCCCAATAGAAGACGCCCTGCGCGCGCGCCATGACCAGCGGCGACTTCGACCACTCGGCCATCTGGTCGCGCACGAAGATGTGGCGGAGGAACGTCTCCTCGGTCGTCTGGGCGTCCGAGATCAGGTCAGGTAATGCGGACATGAAAGATCCTCATGGGTGGTCATCCGATCTCGATCACCTCGCCCGCCTCGGGGGCGCTGACCGGCCCGGCGAACGCCCGCCGCGCCTCGGCGACGAGGTCGGCCTGTCGGCCCTGGTATTCCGGGCCGATGTGGACCAGGGCGAGGCGCTTCGCCTGTGCTTGCATGGCGTACTCACCCGCATCCTGAGCCGAGCAATGGTATTGGCTCTGGTCGAGACGCTCCGGAGGAACGGTGTGGGCATAGCGGGAGTCGGCGATGAGGAGGTCGGCTCCCCGTGCCAGGTCGAGGATGTGGTCACACCGTGCCGTGTCCCCCGTGAAGGCGATGACCTTTTGCCCGATCTCGAAACGCGCTCCGAGGACGGGGAACATCGTGGAATGCCGCATGGGCCAGGTGCTGAGCCGAATGCCAGGGGTCAAGTCGATCGAATGCGGTGATTCGGGCAATGCGACTTCGTGGAAGGCGAAGCCGGGGATCTCGCCGTAACAATGCGCCCACAGCGCGCGGAGGTGGGTCCAGGTGGCCTCACCGGCGACGACGACAGGCGTGAGCCAACCCGGAGGACTGAGGGACCACCAGAGGCGGAACATCGGGTAGCCGAGGGCGTGGTCGCCGTGGGCGTGCGAGATGAAGACGTGCGTGATGTCGCCGGGCGTTCGACCCACGGCGGCGAGTTGTTGGAGGATGGCCGGGCCGCAGTCGAAGAGGATGCGAGCGCCGTCGGCCTCGAGGAGGTAGGCGCAGTTGGTCTTTCCGGGAGAGGGTAATGCCGCTCCGACGCCCAGGAAGGTGACGCGGATCATGCGACCTCCTCGGTAGCGGGTCGGCCCGCGCAATACAGCGCGGCGGTGAGGGCGTAGACGTGGGCGACGCGCCGCAGGTCGGCGACATCGACCCACTCGGAGGTCGTGTGCGCCCCACCGGAGCGCGGGCCGTGCGTGATCGCGGGGATGGGGCCGAGGCCGTAGAAGCTGTTGCCGTCGTCCACGAACGGCTTCGCCCCGAGCGGGAGCGGGCTACCGGCGAGGGACTCGTAGGACGCCTGGAACGCGCGGACGAGGCGGTCGGCGGGGTCGAGGCGGAAGGCGTCGCGGATGAAGCGGAAGTCGCAGTGGATGGAGGTGCGCGTCTCGGCGGCGAGGCCGTCGAGGAGGCCGCGAAACTCCTGCTCGACCTTTGTACGCAGGACGCCGGGCAGCCATCGGCGGGTGCCCTCGAGCCAGCACTCCTGGGGGTACTGGTTGTAGATCTCGCCCGAATGGATCTGTCCGATGAACACGGTTTCGCAGCCCGCGTGGGTGTCGCTCCGCGTCGTGAGACTCTCTTGGAATTCCCCCAGCCTCGCGATGAGGTCGGCCCCTGCGGCGATGACGCTCGGCTCGTCGGCGGGGCGGTGGACCTCGTGGATCGGCGCGCCGGCGCGGCGGATGTGGACCTTCCAGGTGGCCGCCCCGCGTCCGACGACGGGGACGTAGGCGGTGAGCGGTTCCGGGATGAGGACGGCGTCGCCGTGGAGGCCGTCGCGGATCATCTGGTCGAGCTGCTGACCCAGACCCCAAGGTGCCTCGTGCAGGTCGTGCGTGGTGAACAGGACGCTGCCGGAGGTCAACGCCCCCGTGTCTCGGAGGACGCGGAGCGCCTCGACGGCGGCTGCGGTCCCGCCCTTCATGTCGCATGAGCCGCTGCCGGTGAGCAACTCGGCGTCTCGCCCCGGCGGGATGAACGGCAGATGAACCGTATCGAGGTGCCCGTCGAACTGGAGCGTCGGGCCGGGCCGGCCGCTGTCGAGGCGCACGACCACCGCCGGGGCGGCCGGGTGACCCGCCGCCGTGCGCGAGACGACGAATCCGTCCGCCGCGAGGATAGCGGCGAGGCGGTCGAGGGCCGCGCCGGCCTCGCCGGTGCGGCTGGGAACAGCGATGAGTTGGACGGCCGTGTCGAGGAGGCGTTCGAGATCGACCGCCTTGTCGAGGACCGCCCCGAGTGTCGAGGGAGCATTCATGGAGGGAGAGTATATGCGCGAATCGCTTTCGGGGCGATACGAAGGCGCTTCTCGTGAGTCGCGGTTTTCGAATTGGAGCCGAGAAATTCTGCTCGCCTGTCGATCGAAGTCCTCGTACAATCGCGGTGGTCGTCGCAAGCAGCGCGTCATGGGCTTCGCATGAGGCTGTTTGCGAATGGGAAAGCATTCTTTCCCCAAAAATGCACCAGTTCCTATCCGGTGTCGCTAACCTTCTCTCCGGGGGAGTAACGCCATGGTTCGCGTGGAATTGGCCGCGCCGTCCTTCGAAGGCATCGCCGTGGTCGATCGGCATCTGGTCCATCTGAGCTGGCAACAGATACACGAGGACAAGTCGCTGATCCTGTCGTTCGATCCCATCCCCGGCCCGGCTCACTCGCCCGACTATTTGATCGCGGTACACAATGCCGTGGCGCGGCGGAGTTGGCCGCACACCCGCGTGGCCGTGGTCTGGCGCAACGACGCGAGCGCGACGCTCGACTGGGCCAACCGCCGTCCCGCCGCAGGCGGACCGGGTGCCCTGGCGTTTCCGCTGATCGCCGACCCAGACGGCCGCATCGCGGCGCTGTACGGCCTGGGGGATTCCGACCAGGAAGCGCTCTGGGGCCAGTTCCTGATCGACTCCTCCGGCATCATCCGACAGACGACGGTGAGCGGTTTCCCCATCTGCGCCAGCGTCGATGAACTCTTGCGAATCAGCCAAACGATCGGTTGCCTCACCTTGGCTGGCCAATAGGACAACGACCGGATGGCGCTGCCGGTCCGAACAGGGCCAGTGGTTAGACCAAGGAGACAGAACGATGGGGAAAGTGGCCCCGCCGCCGTCAGTTCCTTGATGAGCGTATTCACGTCGATGCCAGCCTTCTCG
>JANXSH010000984.1 GCA_025356615.1 Planctomycetia bacterium
CCCCAACCGGCACTTCCCGGTTTGGCTCGCCACCGACGCGGCCGAGCGCGACGAGGCGTTGCGCCAACGACTCCAGACCGGCCCACAACCGCGAGCCGCGACCATCGCCGCGCTCCGACGAGCCCTCACCTCTCTCGGAGCCGCCACCGGATGAATATACTTCGTATCGGCACGCGCGGCAGTCCGCTGGCGTTGTGGCAGGCGAATCACGTCGCCGACCTGCTGCGCCCCCTCGCCGCGCCGAGGGGCGTGGAACTCGTCCTCATCGAGACCGAAGGCGACCGTGTTCGCGACCTCGCCCTCTCGCAGATCGGCGGCGACGGGCTGTTCACCAAGGAGATACAAAACGCCCTCCTCGAAGACCGGATCGATATCGCCGTCCACAGCCTCAAGGATCTCCCGACGCACTTCGTCGAAGGGCTTACCCTGGGAGCCGTCCCCCCGCGCGGCCCGATCGGCGATGCGTTCGTCAGCCGGAAGGTATCGCGGTTCGCCGACCTCCCGCAGGGGGCGCGCGTCGGCACCAGTAGCCTCCGCCGGCGCTCGCAGCTGCTCAACAGACGCCCCGACCTGCGCATCGAGACGCTGCGAGGCAACGTCGAGACCCGCCTCCGCAAACTCGTGGAGCAGGATTTCGACGCGATCATCCTCGCCGAGGCGGGCCTCCACCGGCTGGGGCTGGAAGGTCACATCACGGAAGTTCTCGATCGACGATGGATGCTCCCCGCCGTCGGCCAGGGCGCGCTCGGCCTCGAGTGCCGCACCGCCGACGAGGTGACACGCGGGCTGCTCGCCCACCTCGACGATGGCCCGACGCGCGCCGCCGTCCTGTGCGAGCGCGCGTTCTTGCGGGCACTCGGCGGCGGCTGCCTCGTCCCCATCGGCGCGCTCGCCGAGGTGGTGGGGAACCTACTCACCCTGTCGGGCGCGGTCCTGAACGTCGAGGGCACTGCGAGCGCGACGGGAAGGCACCAGGGCGGCGCGAATGACCCGGAGAGAGTGGGGCACGAATTGGCCGCCGAGCTGATCGCCCAAGGCGCGGACGTATTACTCCGTCGGTGAGCCGAGTAGGGCGGTCCCGTTCGCTCCCTGCGGCCCATCTGGCCCATCTTTCCCGAAGCACTCGCCAGTCTCAACCTCTACAAAGTCCGCATTTTCCTCCTCTTAGGCACCTCATCGGAGGATTTTTCCCCCGGACCGGGAGTGCCGCCTTGCCCTCGCCCTCCTAGAATGTTCCAATCATCAGTCCCGACCCGCGCGAGGGCAGCGGGGGGGTTCATGTACGATCTCCGGGTGGAGCCTTCAGGTGTACTCATGGTCGCGGTGAAAGGGATCTTCATGGAAAAGTGGTTGTGCTTCGGTTCCATGGGGGTTGCCGGCTTCCTCTTGCTGCTATTCCTGCTCGACGTGTTCGTCAGCTTCCCGTTCGGTGGGAGCATGGTCGTGGACATCTTTGGTGTCCTCGTCTGTGGCCTCGTGTTATACCTCGCGTATGACGCCTTCCGCGATCTGCGCTGACAGCCGGCACATCGCCTCGATCACTCCCGCCGTCGTGTATTCGACCGCCTCGGCGGCGACCGGCAGACCCAGTTCTTTTGCCGCGGCGCTCGTTCGCGGGCTGATGCAGACGAGCGCCGGTCGGCCGCTTCGCACGGCTTCGGGGTCGAGGGCTGACCCGATCACGCGGGCGATGTTCGAGCTGGTCAGCGTGACGAAGTCGATCTCGCCGGCTCGCAGGGCGGCCAACGCCTCGGGGCTGTCCTCCAGCGTCGCGTCGCGCTGGGAATAGACCGCGACCTGCTCGACCTCGGCGACGGACGAAAGCTCGTCCCGCAAGAGGTCGATCCCGCGATCCGCCCGCGCCAGGAGGACGCGTGAACCGCGCACCCGCTCCCGTAGGGCGGCCACCAACCCCTCGGAGTTATACTCCGCCGGGATCACGTCCGGCTCCAGATGGTAGCCCCGCAGCGCATCGGCAGTGGCGGGGCCGATCACCGCGAGACGAACCCCGCCGAGCGCCCGCAGGTCGCGCCCGCACGCGCGAAGTCTGGCGATGAACGCATGAACGCCGTTGGCGCTGGTGAACACGAGCCAGCCCGTCTCGCCGAGCCTGCCGATGGCGGCGTCCACGGGGGCCCAGTCGGCAGGCTCGGCGAGGGTGACGGCGGGCAGGCAGATGCTCCGGCCGCCCAGCACTTCGATGCGCCGGACCATGTCGTCGGCCTGATGGGCGGGCCGGGTGACGAGAACGGTCTTGCCGAACAGCGGGCGGTGCGAGAACCAGTCGATCCGCTCGCGCAGGGCGACGACTTCGCCGATGAAGAGCAGCGCCGGTGCCTCGATGTTCGCCTCGCGGACGGCCGCGGGCAACTCGGCCAACGGCGCGGAGGCGACACGCTGGCCCGGAGTCGTCGCCCGCTGGACGACGCAGGCGGGCGTGTCGGCGGCTTTGCCCGCGTCGAGGAGGGCGGCGACGATCGCCTCCAACCGGGCGATGCCCATGTAGAAGACCAGCGTTCCGGGGAATCGAGCCAACGCGGGCCAGTCGAGGCGCGAGTCGGGCTTGCCGGGGGACTCGTGGCCGGTCACGATGCAGACCGCGCTGGCGTGGTCGCGGTGGGTCAGCGGGATGCCGGCGCATGACGCCGCGCCGAGGGCGGCGGTGACGCCGGGGACGATCTCGTAGCCGACGCCGGCGGCCCGGAGGACTTCGGCCTCCTCGCCGCCCCGACCGAAGATCATCGGATCGCCGCCCTTGAGGCGAACGACGCGCTGCCCCTCGTTCGCGGCATCGATCATCATCCGATTGACGAGCGGCCAGCGGTCGGGGTGGGCCGGCGCGAGTTCGTCCACGCACACGCGCCGGGCGGAGGCCGGAGCGTGGGAGAGCAGGGGCGGGGCGACGAGACGGTCATAGAGGACGAGGTCCGCCTGGCGGAGGCATTCCACGGCGCGAACGGTCAGAAGGCCGGGATCGCCTGGGCCAGCGCCGACCAGCCAGACGAAGCCCGCCGACATGCTCCCCCTCCCCGATTCCTCTTGGCGAGCGGGTCGTGTCAACGCCCTGTCATCCTCTTCACTGAACACTGAAAACTGAATACTGAAAACTCACGAGCATCACACCTCGACCAACTCATTCGGCTCGAGCGAGTCGTCGCCCAAACTCGGCTCATTCGGGCTCATCCGGATCAGGATGATGCCCAACTCGAACAGCAGGCTCATCGGCACCCAGAGGAACAACATGCTCAGCGCGTCGGTCGAGGGCGTGGCGACGGCGGCGAAGACGGCCATCCCGAACCAGGCGATCTTGCGCTTGCCCTGGAAGGTCTCGACGCCGACGATGCCGAGCTTGTTGAGGAACACCATGACGAGCGGCGTCTGGAACGACAGCCCGAAGATGACCGGCATGAAGATGGCGAAGCTGAGCCACTCGGTGAGGCGGAGGTCCGGCTTGAACCCGAGCCACTCGTTGAACCACAACAGCGCCTCGAGCGCCTTGGGGATCACGAAGATTTGGCATATCAAGACGCCGGCCAGGAACAGGCCCACGCTGACGGGCAGGTAGACGTGGACGAGGCGCTTCTCGGTCGGGTACAGCCCGGCGGCGATGAACATCCAGACCTGCCAGAAGATCCACGGGCTGCCAATCACGAAGCCCGTCACCATGCAGACCTTGAACCAGACGAAAAAGCCTTCCTGGGCGTTGAGGGTCGTCGGATTGTCGGTGTCGAGGAGTTTGCGTTGATCCTCCTGGAGGTCGCTGGTGAAAAAAAGCGGATCCCGGATGCTCACCCAGAGCGAGGTCAAGTGCTCGTCCTCTTTCCCTGCGGGGATGTCGAAGGTCTTTTCGCCGGGGCGGTCGTTGTAATTGGAGTCGTCCTCGAAATTCTTCATGCCGAGGAACGTGGTTTCGATCCAACTGTACTTCTTCCCGCGGGCCTCCATCTCTTCGAGGGAGAGGATGCGGGGGCGGTCCGTTTTCGTCGGCTCGCCCTTCAGGGCGGCCTGGAGTTGCTTGGTCGAGAAGAGGAAGGCGCGGAAGCGCGTGGGCTGGTTGGTCCTCGCGTCCCTCACCGTCGCGTTCTCCCGCATCAACTTGTCTTGCCGGCGGCGGTAGAATTCGCCGAGTTGTTGCGAAACGGGTGCCTTGATCCACTCGACCACGATGTGGCCGACGCACAGGGCGAGGACCATCGCGAAGCCGAAGCCGTAGACGGCGCGCCAGAGGTGGACGCGCAGGTCCTCGATGTGGTCCCCGAAGCTCATCCTCGTCTGGAGGAAATAGTCGTCGGGGTCGTGGTGGGGAGTCCCATTGCTCATCGTCGTTCCAGGGAGTCGGAGGGCCGATGCGAGTCAAGGCGGGTCGCGGGGGTGCCGCGTGTGCGCTTACGATAGGTCTATCCTAGCAGCCCAGACGCGCGGACTCAAGCGCGCTGTTCGCGCAAGGGGAATCACAGGACGCTCGGAAGGGTCCACGCGCGACCGAGCGGCGGAAGGAGTGGTTCCTTCTCGGGAATTGTGGCCGGGATCCTATACGCCGCGCCGCCAGGTATGGGACAAGAGGCGAAGGAGCCGCGCACGAAGTAAGCGGAGAAAGAAC
>JANXSH010000989.1 GCA_025356615.1 Planctomycetia bacterium
GACCCCGTGGCGATGAAGAAGTTCCTCGATTTCGATGCGAAGCCCGAATTCCTCACCAAAGAAGTAGTGGCCGAGGCTCCCCCTCCCGCGACGGGCGGAACTCCTGGTGGTGCCCCCGGTATGCCGGGGATGCCTGGAGGATCGCCTGGTATCCCCGGCGGCTCTGGAGCGCCTCCGCCCATGACTCCGGGCGGAGCTCCCACGCCGGGAGGGTCCGGTGGTGCGATGGTTGGGATGCCCGGAGCGCCTGGCGGGATGCCAGGGATGCCCGGCGGCGCACCGGGTGCGCCAGCCGCCACGCCGCCCCCTGAGCCGGTCGTCGCGACCTACATGACGCTGGATCCGTCCCTCAAAAATATCCTTGATCGCCTCGAAGTGATGAAGCCGAACGAGAAGACGAAGCAGAAGGAAATCTCTTCGGTCGTCACGGTCGCGGCCCTGGTCGCCCCGGCGAGGGCGATGATCCCGACGCTCATCCCCTATCTCGATCGACTCATGGCCGAACAGCAGGCTCCCTTACTTGATCGCCTGGCATTGTCGGCGCTTGTCATCAGCGAGGGCAATAGAGCCAAGGCTGTCGGTGTGAGCCTCACGTCCTTCAACGCGAACGATGCGAATCTCTCTGTCGCAATAGAGATGCCCACCAATCGCGTCGCGGAAGCGGATGCGAAACTGATTCGTTCCATGCTCGCGAAGCCCCTTCCGTTCATCAAAACCAGACTGGGCCTGACGATCACGACGCCCGCCCTGGCTGGCGGTCCTGGCGTTCCCGGTGGTGGCCCTGGCATCCCTGGCGGTGGCCTAACCCCTGGCGGTGGTCTGATCCCTGGTGGTGGCCCACGACCTGGCGGTGGCCCGGTTCCTGGCGGATCCGGTGGTAGCCCGTTCCCTGGTGGCTCCGGCGGTGGTAGTCCATTCCCCGGCGGCTCCGGTGGTAGTCCGTTCCCTGGTGGCTCCGGTGGTCCTGGTGGCTCGATGGGACAGCGAGGATTCCCCGGCAATCCAGGCGGTAATCCTGGTGGTAATCCAGGTGGAAATCCTGGCGGACCCGAAGACAAGGGCGACGGGACGCTTACTCTGACGGTCCACGATCGCACCCTGGTGTGTACGCTCGAGATGCAGATGTCTGCCTCTCCCAAGGCGGGCCAAGAGTTGGCCGGCCCGACACGCTCTGCGATGCAGTGGATCAAGAGCCAGGCCGACCTCGCCTCGATGCGGGTCCGCTACTACGACCTCGCTCGCGGCCTGACGGCCTACTACAACGAGAAGGGCGAGTTCCCGCAGGGGACCGTCGCTCGCGGTAAGAACCCGACGAGCGACGTTCCCTACCCCCCGGATCAGCGCCTCAGTTTCTACACGGCACTCCTGCCTTACCTCGGACCGGAAGTCGCCGAGTGGAAGATCGACCCGAGTCGGAGTTGGAACGAGGAGATGAACCTCAAGTTCGCAACCCGGATCCTGCCCCCCGTTCTCGCGCATCGGCTTCCGGCATTGAGCCTACCCTTCGTGAGCTATCCGGGGGTCGATGGTTTGGTCGGCGCGACCCACTTCGTCGGCGTAGCTGGCCTCGGAATGGACGCCGCCGAGTACCTTTCCGGTTCTCCCGCGACTGCCGCGAAGGCCGGCATCTTCGGGTACGACCGCGTCACCAAGAAGGCCGACATCAAGGACGGCCTCGACAAGACGATCGCCTTGCTCATGGTGCCTGCGGACCACAAGGCCCCCTGGATTGCGGGCGGCGGCTCCACCGTCCGCGCGGTCGCCGAAGAGGCCGAAGACGCCAACCCGCTCGCGCCGTTCGTCTGCACCACCTACCCCGCCAAGCCCGGCGAGCCTTCCAAGATGGACGGCAAGCGCGGTACGATTGCCATCATGGCCGATGGCAAGGTCCGCTTCATTCCCTTCGACCTCGATCCCAAGACCTTCCGCGCCCTCTGCACCATCGCGGGCGGCGAGAAGATCGAGAAGCTCGACAAAGACTGCCCCGTCCTCGAGGATCCGGCCGACCGCGAGCTGAAGGCCGACACGAAGCCGATCGGCGTTCCGGGTGGTCCCGGCAATCCTGGCACGCCGGTCCCGGTTGGCGCGAACGATGACGAGAAAGCAATCCAGGGGACGTGGAACGTCAAGCAGGCGACCAAAGGCGGCGTTGGGGCTCCTGCGAAGGAACTCGTAGGGGCACAACTGATTTTCAACGGCAACAAGATCACTTTCGCCGAAAAAGGAAAGGGAGAGAGTTCCGAGTTCAAACTACTCGAATCGACTACGCCGAAAGGCATCGACATGAGTTCTAACCCAGCAAAGGGGGGCACTCCTGGTCCGGCGGCCAGTGGAATCCAGGGGATCTACGAGCTTTCGGGCAACACACTCAAAGTGACCTTCACTGACCTCCAAAATCCGGGCCCCCGCCCCACTACCTTCGATTCGACTGCGGCGAACAAGTTGTTCTCCGTCGTGCTCGAGAGGGCGAAGTAACACTCCTGGAATCAATAACCAATCAGGCCCCGCGATGAGCGATCATCGCGGGGCCGCTTCGTTTCCGCTCTCGCTCCCTCGGCGTCCTCCCCTTGTTCAGATGACTCGAGCCATTCGGCCCTGGTGGCCCGACAATCGAAGGTTGACGGACCACTGGCTGAACGATTCACGAGTTCCTCGCCTCTGTCTTCGCCTGAGACGCTCGGGAGGTACGCCTGCGGCTTGGTAGCCGGTGCCCATCGACGCTGACCAGTCGGGTGGCACGAACCGGCCTCCGCCTGGGCGAATATTGGGTATTTTGTCCATTTTGTCCAGGGTTGCGGATTGACGGAGAAGTTCCTAGCGGTCATGGTCCGTGTCGTTCGTGATCGCGGGGGTCGAACGGCGTCCATTGGCGTTGGCATGGGGAATTTTGAGTGTTTTGAGCATTTCGAGCATGTCGCGAGCCGGATCGCGCGGCGAATCGGTGAAGACTCACTCCTTCTATTCCGACGCGCGACCCGAGAATGCGTGCGTTGGGCCAAGACACAATGCGACTGGCAGCGGACTTATGAAACGCTCACCTAGCCCATGAATCGCCCATCCGTCTGAGGTGGGCGTAACGCCTGCGGGCCAGTTCCGGGCCGGGCCTCGTCGGGCTGGACCGCCGCTTGCCGGAGGCCGGTCGTGATCCAGTTCAACAAGTAGAGGCCCGGATAGAAATTCGGCCCCGTCATCAGTTCCTTGACGATCGGCTTCGCCTGCCCGACGACGAAGATGAAGCAATACTGACCGACGATCTGGTACGTCGTCAGCTGGAAGGGGACGGTGATCGGCGAGTCGGTGCCGAGCATCCCGCGTGCCTTGCACTCCAGGCCACCGGGCAGGAATCGCAGCTGGGCGGTCCAGGGGATCGGCTCCGTCATGTTCTGGCCCATGCGATCCACCATCACCTTGCTCAGGTGGTCCATGAGCAATGCAAGGTCCGGGTCGATCTTGCGGACACAGTGGCGGAAGCGGATCGGAAGGAGCGGCGAGCCAGGCGCGGGGAGGAAGTCGAGTCGGACGTTGCCGTCACAAGTGAGCGTCTCGATCTCGGTGAAGAGGAGCGAGCGTTGCCGTCCCCATCCCGATTGCGAGACGCCGTATTCATGGAAAGTGATGGCCCGATACCGCAGGCCGCGCCAGACGAAGAAGAAGAACGGGGACGCGAACGCCGACGCGAAACAGGCGACGCCGGCGATGGCCCCGCTGGAGAGGCGTGGCGCGGTGCCGTTACGCGGAAGGAAGCCGAACGTCGTGCAACCGGCGATGAGCAAGAACCCTCCGATCCCGACGACGAGATCCGCGCTCCGTCGCCGGAGGACGATTCGGCCCAGTGGCCGGCCGGGCAAGGGAGGGGTATTCGACGAGTCGCCGATCTTCCCCCAGATGAGAGTCGCGAGCGGGCCGACGTTGCGGGACACACCTGCCACGCGCAGGAAGGGACGCTCATCGTCATCCTTCCACAAGCAGAGGAAGCCGTCGAAGAATCCCGCTTTCTGGATCTTCTCGATGGGGATCAGCCGAACCGTCCGCCGATGCCGGTACTCGAAGCCGAAAGCGTCGAACCGCCAGCCGACGCCCGTGAGGCTCGCTCCGTCGTCGAGCCTCGCCGTGACACGGCGAATCATGGCGTGTTGCACGCGCTGCCAGAAAGCGGTGAGGGGGTCCATCGTGCCCCGAGGGATGACGTAGGAGCAGCGGATGCGTTCGTCGTCGTCGCGGTCGGTCTCGATGGTGACCTCGAATTGCGTGTTTCCGCCGCTGGCGGGGCGGAACGAAAGCCCGACGACCTGCTCATCGTCGTACACGACCTTCCCCCGTGGGGAGCTGATGACGAAGCCGGCACGCGACACCTCGAGCCACCGTCGCCGGGGGAAGGCCCAGGCGAACTTGATGAGGCTCGAGACCCCGAAGAGGGTTCCGAAAAAGAGGCAGACCGGCTTCAGGGGGTCGCCGGGCGACTGGAGATGGACGAGGAGGGCGCTGGCGAAGAAGACCCCGGTCATGAGCAAGAGGCCGCCGAACAACGTGCCGCCTGTGGAACCGCGAATGAGCAGCGGCACCGTGAACGGACGATCCAGAGACGAAGGCATGTCCGGCATGATACAGCCTCGGAGAAATACGGAATGGGACACGGATTGGACGGATGAAGCGGA
>JANXSH010000998.1 GCA_025356615.1 Planctomycetia bacterium
GACTTCGATGAGGCGCTACGCATCAGGCCGACGGACGACGCCCGCGTCGGCCGGGCGACCGCCCTGGCGGATATGGGCCAGCGCGAGCCAGCGTTGGAGCAGGTCGAGGCCGTCCTGAAGTCGGACCCCACCTCGTCCCGCGTCCTGTACCGTGCGGCCAGAGTGCTGGCCCGCACGGGCGGCACGATGCCGACCCGCCGGCATCGCGATCGAACCCTCGACGTGCTTCGGCGTTCCGTCGTCGCTCTACCTGCGGCCGCTCGCGCGAAGTTCTGGAAGGATCAGGTCAGCAACGACGAGGCGTTCCGCAGCCTGCGGAACCTCCCCGCGTTCGCCAAGATTCCCTACGAGTCGATGCGCTAGTCTCGGACGGATCGCGCCTTTCGCCTGGAGGAACACCATGTTTCGATCGAACCGAGCCTCGCGCGGGTCGAAAAGACCTAGTCTAGAGACCCTCGAAGTGCGGAATATGCTCTCGGTGACGCCATTCGTGCCACTCGTCCAGGGGCACGCGATCCTGTCGGCAGATCGAGTGAGCCAGGCCATCCAGGCGGTCGATGCGCAACTCCTAACCGCCATGCCGTCGGTCGCCGCACCCCAACCGATCTCGATCGATCTCGACCAGGATGGTGTTCTCGATACGATCACCCTCTCGCAGTCGCCCGGAGGGTCTCGCGATGTGCTCCATGTACTGTTCGGTGGGAGCGAACGCCATCCTCCTTTCGAGTCCACGATGGCCTTCGAACACATCGTGCGGCGATTGATAATCGCGGACTTCGACGGGGATGGTCGGCTGGACCTCTTCGCGCAACAGGGCGACTCCGGAGCCGGCACCTTGCTACTGGGTCGGCCCGATGGGCTGTTCGACGCCTACCGCCAACGGGGAGGGCATTTCTCGTTTGCGGTGGCTGATCTGAACGCGGACGGGGTCAACGATTTCGTCTACGCGAACGAACAGTCGGCTCAAGTGAAGGTCGATAGGGCATTCGGCCCACGCCAGTACGCCGGCGAGATTGGGGCGTTGCCTCCAACCGAGGTGCAGCTCGCCGACCTCAACGCGGATGGCAAACCGGACCTCGCCGTGACGGAAGGCGACGGAAGTATCGAGGTCTATGCGGGACTCGGCGGCGGACAGTTCTCCTCGCGGCACCAGGAGGTCGCCGACCTCTTCGCGGGCACGGGGCCGGTGCATGTCGCGTTCGCCCACCTTCTCGACCAGACCGGGGGAGACGTGAAGGCGAAGGATCCCTACCTGGACATGGTCGTGGCAAGCACCGGGCGGAGCGAGGTGGCCGTCTTCATCGGCCAGAAGAACTGGGGTCTCCAGCAGGAGCAGATCATGCCGGTCGGCCTGGCACCGTCTTCCGTGAGTGTCCAGGATGTGAACGGCGACGGGATCCCGGATCTCGTCGTGACCTGCGCGGGGACCAACAGCATCTGGATCCTGCGCGGACTCGGGAACGGGCGGTTCGATGACAAGCACCCGCTCATCTTGTCGACAGGTCAGGAGCCGGTGGGTGCCTATACGGGCGATTTCACGGGCGACGGAAAGACGGACCTGATCACCCTCGATCGTGGATCCAATGGCCTGACTTACTACAAGAACCTGGGAGGCTCCTTTGCGCCGCCGCAGCACATCGACTCCGGGGGCACCGGGCCGACAGCCGCTGTCGTCCGTGATGTCAACGGTGACGGAACCAGCGACCTCATCGTTGCCAATCGCGACGATGGCCGGGTGACAGTATTCTACGGAAGCCCTTCCGGGCTTCACGCGGGGCAGACCATCGAGCGTGCCGGCAGCCACCCATCGGCTCTCGCGGTGGGACCGGGAACGCAACCCAGCAATCAGGTGTTCGTCCTGTATGAAAACGAGGATCACGCCGAGATCCTCACGTTCACCCCACTGCGAGGGGATGCGACTCCGGTGGTCGAGGCCGAGGCACCGGCTTTGGATTCGCCCTCCAAGGTGCGAATCGTCCTCCAAAAGGTTGCTGGAAGGACCATCGATGTCGTGCCAACGCTCTTGGTCGAGCTACCCGAAATCGACGAGGCTCCTTCGGGGGGTATGCAGAAGCCCGCGACGAACCAGGAACATGGATCGGTCGGCATCGAGGGGAAGGCCAAGGAAGTCGCCCCGGTGGATGAGTCATCGGGTTCGTCTTCGGAAGTGGCCTCACAACGATACCTGCTCGGGGTCGATGACGTGCCCGCGCCCTCACTCGAGCCTGCCGGGGCGATTTCTTCGCTCGCCCCTCCCGATCGAACCGTGTCCGAGGTCCATCGGCTATCCGACGAGCCATCGGAGTCGATGATGCACTCGAAGGACGCCATCCCGGTCGAGGAAGCCGAGCGAGCGGAGTCGGTCGAAGAGATGACCTCGAAGGAGGCCGAGGCTATCGCCTACAGTGATCTCCTCTTCGGAGTCCTGCTGATCGTGGGTTCGACGACCCGTTGGGCCGATGTGCCCGCGAATCGGCGGGATCAGTTCGTGGCACGGTCCCGGTAAGCGCGAACCAGGATCAGACTGAACGGGACGATCCAGACCAGATCGTTCGTGAGGTTCGTCCAGAGGATCGACCAGGGGAGGCGCTCCGCGAGAGCGCCCTCGATCGCGCCGATGGGGCCGAACACCTTGCCCAGCAGACCTACGAGGACGATCGGCCAATGGCGCGTCGGCGCGGTGCCGGCGATGGTGTAGCCGATGCCGTAGACCCCGACGATCATCCCGATGCACTGCCAGAGGTGCAGGTAGAGTTGGGGGTCGGCAGCGTCGTGCGCGGAGGTGGACATCCCGCCGACGCGAAACGTCCAGGCGGGAAAGAAGACGACGGCGCTCCCCCAAACGAGGTTGTAGAGGCCCGCGAGATACAGAGTCAGGCTCATCCATCGCGGCGGGGGAGTGGTCGGCATGGGTTCGTCTCGTCAGGTTGCGGGAAATTGCGCGGTTGCAAAAGGCTCACCACGGATAACACGCATGAAAGAATGAAGCGGATACCTGAGTTTTCATCCGTGGTATCCGTGGTTCTCTTCATTTTGTATCGTACACCTGGAAGGATCGCTGTCCAAACGCGGGTCGATTCTGTAGATAAATGGGAACTGTCCCGAATCTGGTGTTGCCAAATGTCTCGCTTTCGCGAAGTCTTTTCGACTGCCCACGTCGTGCTGCCGATCGTGCATGTCAGCACCCACGATCAGGCCGCGCGGAATGTGCAGATCGCGCGAGACGCGGGCGCGAACGGGGCGTTCCTCATCAGTCACGGCAGCGTCTCCGATAGCGACCTCTTGGACATCTATCTCGGCATCGCCGACGAAAACAAGGGCTTCTGGCTCGGCGTCAACTGCTTGGGGTGGGGGGCCGAGGAACTCTTCACCCGCGCTGCGGGCCGCGTGGCCGGAGCCTGGATCGACGACGCCCTCATCGACGAGTCGCAACCCGACCAGCCGACGGCCGCCCGAATCGTCGAGGTGCAGAAGAGCGTCGGCTGGAACGGCCTCTACTTCGGCGGCGTCGCCTTCAAGTATCAACGACCCGTGCGCGACCTGGCGAGCGCGGGCCGCAACGCGGTCCCCTACATGGATGTCGTCACGACCAGCGGTCCGGGCACCGGCAAGGCCGCCGCCCCCGAAAAGATCCGCACGATCAAGCAGGCGATCGGCGACAAGCCGCTCGCCATCGCCAGCGGCGTGACGCCGGAGAACGTGCCCGACTACCTCCCCTGGGCCGACTGCTTCCTCGTCGCGACCGGCATCAGTTACACGTTCGACGAACTCGACCCCGACCGCGTCCGTGACCTGGTGCAGGTCGTGCGTTCGTGGCCGCATTAGCGGTACTCGACCGGTTCGACCTCTTCGCCTCCCGCAATGGTCGCCATCGCCTCGAACACTCGCGGAGATACCGATGACGTGACCCAGCGAACAGATCCGTCCGCGAACAAGACATTCGTGGTGATCGGCCACGACAGGGCCAAGTTATGGCCCGTCCGATGATGACTCGCGAATTGGCCTCCTTCGCCGAGGTACGGCACGTCGTTCGCTTCCAGCCCTCGGACCGTGGCCTTGCCCCCTGCCGTCCACGGCCCCCCATCCAGCACCTCCGCGACCGCCATCGTCGTCGAGAGGCCGTCGATGATATTTCGCGCCGTGATCTTCCGCTCGTATCCGAAGAAGCCCGCTCGATGATGAGAGAGAGGCAGGGTCGCGGCGTCGTCTCCCACTCCCGCCACGCCGATGTAGTGCGTCAAACTGGGAAGGGGGTGAGTGGACCGGGCGAAGTTTATCGGGCAGTTGAGGAATATTACCCCGGCCCGATAGATCATCAATAAGTGGAGGTTGGACCAGCGTATAATAAGTATAGAGGGAAGAAGGAGGAACGTATCATGACTATCACCCTGCCAGACGCCCGCAAACTATCCGACGAGATACTCGAGGCT
>JANXSH010001108.1 GCA_025356615.1 Planctomycetia bacterium
GTCAGTCGGGACCAGTTCGACGCCCAGATCAACGTCCAACAGACGCGCATCCAGAAAGACTTGCTCGAGGCGCGCGACAAACAGCGCGAGGCGCTGGCGAAGGTGCGCGAGGCGGAGGCCCGCGCCCGGAAGGGTGAAAAACTCAGCCCAGACAAGGAGGCGGCCCAGGCCGAGGCGGAGGCACGCAAGGCCCAGGATGAGGCGATTGCCGAGAAGGAAAAGGCCGACAAGGCCGACCTGGAGGCCGACAAGAAGAAGCACGAGGAGGCGGCAGCCGAGTTGCTGGCGAAGGCGAAGAAGCTCGAAGAGAAAGCCCTGGAACTCAAGAAACGCGCGACCCAGTTAGCCGAGGCCGAGCAACTCCAACAGCAAGTTCGGGAGAAGGTCGGGAACGAGAAGGAGGGGCTGCGTGCGGAGATCGCGAAGCTGCGCGAGACGTTGCGACAGAACGGCATGGCGAACTCGAACGCGATGGAGCGAATGAAGAACGTCAGCCGGGACCTCGACCGCATCGCCGAGCGAGAACTCGACCAGATCGAGCCGAAACTGGCCAACGTCCGAAAGTTGAACGACCTCCAAGACGAGAAGTCCTGGCAAGAGCGTCGCAACGCCCTGGAAGATCGCGCCCGTCAGGAGGAACTCGCCGCCCGCGAGGCCGAGGCCCGAGCCGTCGAACTCGACGAGCGCGCGAAGAAGGCCGAGGAGAACGGCAAGCCCGACGAGGCCCGCCGAACGCGCGAGCAGGCCGCCGAGCGGCGCAAGTCGGCGGGCGAGCAGCGTGCGCAGGCCGAGCGCGACCGGCGCGACGCGGCAGACAAACCCGATCCCGCCAAGGTGCGCAAGGAACTCGCCGACGCGCGCCGGGGCCAGGAGGATGTCGAGAAGAGCCTGAACTCCTTGCTCCAGGATCTCGAGCCGTGGAGCCAGAGCCAGGAAGTGAGCGGGGAGGCCAGTCGGATCGCAGAGGAGCAGAAGGAGTTGCAAGCACAACTCGACGAACTGAACAAGAAAGAGGAGCCGGCAGGCAAGATCCGCGACCAGTTGAAGGAGGAGGAGCGTGCGGAACTCGACACGCTCCAGGAGAAACAGAAACGCCTCGCCGAGCGGACGGCACAGTTGCTCGAGCAGATGAAGCGACGGGCCGAGAAGCTGGCGGACAAAGACGGCGAGACCGCCGCCGAGATGAAGAAAGCCGCCGAGCGCGCGGAGTCGAAGAACCTGGTCGGCCAGATGAAGGCGGCACAGGAGAAGATCGGCGAGAACAAGCTCAACGACGCGCGAAAGGAGCAGCGCGAGGCGCTCGCCGAACTGGAGAAGTTGCAACAAGACCTGAAGAACAGCCGGGAAGCCCGGCTCGACCGGCTGTCGCGCAAGATGAAGGAGGCCGAGGCCCGTGTCGAGGAGTTGCTCGACGAGCAAGAAAAACTCCAGCGCAAGATCCGCGAGGCGGCCAAGATCGAAGACCCCAAGCAGCGCGAAGAAGAACTCGCCCGATTGGCCGGTCGCCAGAAGGAACTACAGCGCAAGACGAAGGAAGTGTTGGAGCGAGTCTCCAAGGCCGGGAACCAGCGTGCGAAACAGTCGCTGGAGCAGGCGCAGGAAGAAATGGCCGAGGCGGTCAAACGCCTGGAGAGGAAACTGCCCGACGACGAGAAGCAGGAGGACGCCCTCGACCGCCTCGACGAGGCCCGGCAAGAACTCCAGCAGGCCCGCAAGAAGGCCGAGGAAGAACTGGGCCGGGAGCAGATCGTCCGCGTTGCCGACATGATCCGCCGCATCCGCGAGAGGCACGAGGGACACATCGTCGAGGCGAAGCGCATTCAGGACGCGGTCCTCGAACGCAAGGGCTGGCAGCGCGGGCTGAAGAAGAGCCTCGGCTATCTCGCCGACAACCAGAAGGGTCTCGCCGACGAGACGGAGGCGATCGCCAAGAAAGACCTCTCCGCCGCGCCGGTCTTCGACAAACTGCTCCGCCGGGCGGCGCGGGCGATGGACGAGGCGAGCAAGCGGGCGGCAGCGATGGCCGACGCGCCGCCCGAACTCGACAAGATCCCCGATGGCGACCTGGGCCGACATCAGTCCGAGGCGTTGCGTCGGCTCGACCAACTCCTCTCCTCGCTGAAGGATTCCGAGAACGAACCGCGTCCGTTGAGCCGGGCCGGTGATCGCGGCGATGGGGGAGCGGACGAGCCGGGTGGTGGCGGAGGAGGAGACGACAGCTTGCCGCCCCTGGCACAGTTGAAACTGCTTCGCGCGATGCAGCGAGAGGTGAACGCCCGCACCGAGGCGTTCCGCAAAGTGCATCCCGACCCGGCCAAACTCGGCCCCAAGGAAAAGGCCGAACTCGAGGACATCCGGCGCGAGCAAAAAGAGGTCGGCGACCTCCTGAAGCTGTTGACCCGACCGGCGGGCGACGACCCGGAAGAAGGCGAGAAGCCGATGCCGAAGAAGGACGACAAGAAAGAAGAGGTGAAGCCATGACACGACGACTCCCGGCGATGCTGGTCCTGATGCTCATCGTGCCCGCCCTCCTCTTCGCGGCGGACGAGCCTCCTGCCGATCCCGGTGAAGCGCCGGCACGCCTCAAGCGGAAGAAACGCTCCGGCGACACGCCGCCAGCCAAGACCGACAAGAAGACTCCCGACAAAGAGCCTTTGCCGAAGGCGAAGGACGAGGAGCCGCTCATCCCCGAGGACGGCGGGCGCGGCGGCGAGCCGGAAGAGGACGATAAAGATGTCCTCGAACGCATTGCCAAGAACATGCGGGCCGTGGAAGAGAAGCTCGGCGGACGCGAACTCGGCGAGCCGATCCGCCAGCAACAGAGCGACATCCTCCGCGACATCGACAAGCTCATCCACAAGAGCGAAAACCCTCCCCAGGGCGGTGGAGGCGGCGGCGGTCAGCCTCCCCCCCAGGGGGGCGAGGGCGAGGGGCAGGATAAGGCGAAATCGCAGGGTAAATCAGGCCAGGGCCAGCCGAAGGCCGGCAAGGGCGGGCCTCCCGGATCGCGGAGCATGGCGAAGGGCGGCACCAAGCGCCAGCCGCGCAACCCGCGCCAACGGGGTGACTCCAAGGGGACGGAGGTCGCTCGCGATCAGCCGGGCACCGGCTCGGGACAGCCTCAGCCCAACCCGACCGGCGGAAACAGGCCGGGGGCCGGCGCTCCACCGGATCCGAACAATCCCCCGGTCGATCAGCGCGGCATCAACGACCTCTGGGGCCACCTGCCCGAATCGCTTCGCGCGGAGATGAACGCCTACTCCAACCCGCAACCGTTCATGCCGCGATACGACCGCCTCATCCGCGAGTATTACAAGACGATCGCGTCACAAGGTCGAAAGAAGGGGGACTGAGCCGATGCACACTCGACGCTGGTTCATGACACGGTCGATCGCGGGAGTCCTCGGCTCCGCCGGGCTTTGCCTGGGGGTGTCCGGCGACGAACCCGTGACGCCCGCCGATACCGAGGGCCAGGATCGCCTCCCCGACGGGTCGGCGTCCAGGGGGATGATTACGACACGCACCGAGCAGGCGATCCAAAAGGGGCTCGTCTACCTCAACGCCCGCAAGGACCGCGACGGGTCATTCGGCCTGGGAATGTATCGCGGCAACGTCGCCATCGCCAGCCTCGCCGCGATGTCCGCGATGTGCGCCGGCCATCAGCCCGGACGCGGGGCCTACGGCCAACTCGTCCTCGACGCGCTCCGCTATGTGTTGAGCAAGGAGAACGTCGGTGGGCAGTACTCGGGCTACCTCTACAAGCCCGACAGCGGCCACGGGCCGATGTACGGCCACGGCTTCGCCACGCTCTTCCTGAGCGAAGTCTACGGCATGGTACACGAAAAAATGTTGCGCGACGAGGTCCGCCAGAAGCTCCATCGCGCCGTGACACGCA
>JANXSH010001173.1 GCA_025356615.1 Planctomycetia bacterium
CCTCGGCTCGCCTCGGCGGCGACGCAGCAGAGCGTGTAAGCTCCGCAGCGGGGGCAGGGTTGAGACTCCTGGGCCTGACGCTCGTAGTCCGAGAGCAAGGCCGGGGACTTCCATCGTCGCAGACAACTGAGACACGAGATCGCGATTCGATCCACATAGCACCACGAAGGGGACTTGGGGGGGCCGGGCAATCCACGAGGGGCGAACCCCGCTCACTCCCACTACAACTACCTATCGTATTATCGACGATCACCGGAGAATAATTAACATGAGTTCGACGCGAAAGTACAAATTCACCTTCGGCCCCTGGAACATCAGTACAGGTGGCGACCCCTTCGGCCCTCCCGTCCGGGCCGAGGTCGAGTACGCCGCCAAGATCCGCGCCTACAAGAAGCTCGGGTTCGACGGCGTACAACTGCACGACGACGATGTCGTCCCCGCCGACTGGAACGCCGCCGAGACGGCCAAGGGCGTCGCCTCGCTCAAGAAGATGCTCGACGGCGAGGGACTCTTCCCCGAGTTCATCGCCCCGCGGCTGTGGGAGGATCCCCGCACCATCGACGGCGGCTACACCTCCAACGACCCCGCCCACCGCAAGTACGCCCTCGAGCGCTCCAAGCGCGCGATCGACATCGCGAACATGATCGGCACGCGCGACATCGTCCTCTGGCTGGCCCGCGAGGGCACCTACATCCGCGAGGCGAAGGACCCGATGCTCGCCGCCGATCGCCTCCTCGAGGCGGTCGATACACTCCTCGCTCACGACAAGAACATCCGCATCCTCGGCGAGATGAAGCCCAACGAGCCGATGGACCAGGCGTACCTGCCGACGCCCGGCCACTTCCTCGCGCTGTGCTACCGCGCGTCGGACCCGGCGCGGTGTGGCGTGCTGATCGAGTCGGCCCACTCCATCCTCGCCGGGCTGGACCCGTCCGATGACATGGCCTACACGCTCTGGCACAAGAAGCTCTGGAGCGTCCACCTCAACGACCAGAACGGCCTCAAGTACGACCAGGACAAGACGTTCGGCTCGGTGGATCTCCGCCGCGCCTTCAACACCCTGTGGGTGCTGGAACGCGCCCACTACGACGGCTGCATCGGCCTGGACATCAAGGCGATGCGCTCGACGAAGCAAGAACAGGGTACGAACCACCTGGCGAACAGCCTGAAGATGGTCCATCATCTGCTCGATATCGTCCGCAGTGTCGATGCCGCCAAGGTCGAGGCGTTCCGTGCGTCGAGAGACTACGAGGGGCTGGAGATGTACATCCTGGAGAAGCTGATGGGCAAGTGACGCTTCGATGGGCGTAGGGCGGTGCCCTCGCTCCGCTCGACCCTATACGGATCCACCAAAGACAAAGGAGGTGTCTTGACAGGGGGAGAGCGCCAACCCGTTTCGTCGGCGGATGACCTCGGCTGTCTTCTACGCCCTGTTCGAGCTTGGGGGCGTCCCCCCCATGAGCGATAGGATCGACCAGAGAGAATCGAAGACCCGCCGTTCGACTCAGAGATCGACCGACGAAGGGAGACGGACGATGTGGGCGTGCCCGAAGTGTGGTGAGAAGATGGAGCCGAACTTCGACGTGTGCTGGTCCTGCGGCACGTCCAGGGCAGGACTGAAAGACCCCGATTTCGGGAAAGAAGCTGATACCGCACCGGAACCCGAACCGGAACCAAGAGAGGCGGTGAAAGTCGGGCGAATTCGTCCAGCCGAGCATGGCCCCTGCCGTGCCTGCGGCTCGACCCGGATCATCCCGGACGTGGAAGTGCTGGACCAGGGCGCACGCTCGGACGGGCACCTGCAAGTGGTGGTCTGCGGTGATCCGCACGCCCTCATCTTCAAGGACCGCGTGTACGGCAAGTTGCGGGCGTGGGTCTGCGGTAGCTGCGGGTTCACCGAGCTACGAGTAAGGAACCCCGAGGAGTTGTACCTGAAATCCTTGGAGGCCAGGGAGAAGGGGAATGCGTGACGGGCGGGTCGCCGTCACAACCCAACATCCGGGACGATGTTCTGGTCCGACTTCGGCGGGCGCACATACCTCTCGTCCGGTGGCCTGCGTGGCGGCAACTCCAGCGGCGGCGGCGTGGCGTCCTCGTAGGGGACCATGCCCAGGATGTGGGCGATGCAGTTCAGCCGGGCACGCCGCTTATCGTCGGCCTCGACGGTGTACCACGGCGCTTGCTCGATGTCGGTGTGCAGGAACATCTCGTCCTTGGCCTTCGAGAACTCCACCCACTTCTCGCGTGACTGGATGTCCATCTCGCTCAACTTCCAGCGGCGGGCGGGGTTCCCGGCCCGCTCGTGGAAGCGCCGCTCCTGCTCCTCGTCGCTGACGGAGAACCAGTATTTCAGCAGGACGATGCCGGAGCGGACGAGCATACGCTCGAACTCCGGGCAGGAACGCAGGAACTCGGCGTACTCCTCCTGGGTGCAGAAGCCCATGACGTGTTCCACCCCCGCCCGGTTGTACCAACTCCGGTCGAACAGGACGATCTCCCCGGCGGCGGGCAGGTGGGCGACGTAGCGCTGGAAATACCAGTGCGTCCTCTCCGTGTCCGAGGGCTTGCCGAGGGCGACGATGCGACACCCGCGGGGGTTCAGCGCCTCGCCGACGCACTTGATCGCCCCGCCCTTCCCGGCGGCGTCACGTCCCTCGAACAGGACGACGAGTTTCTTGCCCGCCGCCTTGATCCAATACTGCATCTTCACCAGTTCCATGTGCAGTTCGTCCAGCTTGGCCTCGTACTCCTTGCGCCTCAGCTTGCCGCCATGCGGCGACTGGTCGGAAACCTCCTCCTCTGCTGCTCTTCTTTTCTTCTTACCCACGGTTTTCCCCTCACACGGAACGAACTCTTCGAGAAGTTGCCTGGTTCGACTCGCTAGCCCTTCGAAGCCACCCGACCCGTTCTGCCGTCCGCACCGAGTTTCGTCCTGATCTGCTTCGTCGCCCTGTGCCGCTCACTTCCGCTTCGTCGGCTTCTTGTCCGTCGCCCTTGTCGCCACGAACTCGGAATCGTCCCCTCCGTGGAAGAAGATCATCCCGTGCAGTTCGTCGCCCTTCACGACTGCCCAGCCCCTCCCTTGGGCCGGGTCCATCTCGTCGTTGCCGTCCCAGGTCCATTCGACGGCTGGCCCGCCGTCCTTCGTCGTCGGGCGGCAATCCATGCGCCCGTGGACGTAGCCGAAGTGGAACTTGCCATTTCCCTTGTCGTCGAACTCGAAGAAGCCTTCTTCCTCTTCGTCGATGTACTCCTCGTCCCAGGCGCTCATCGAGACGATGCGCCAGCGGCCCGTGAAGGGGGTTTCCGGTTTCGGTTTCGCCTTTGCCATGCTTCTACTCCGATGTTGCTTCGCCTTCGACGAACTTCTCTCCGGGGACGTAGGGTATGAGTCCCTTGCGGAACGCCTCCTCCTGAACCTCCGGG
>JANXSH010001090.1 GCA_025356615.1 Planctomycetia bacterium
TACCACCGGGGGCTAATGCGCTCGACACGCTGACCCCCGGTGGTGTCGCTGCGCTCGACACGCTGCCCCCCGGTGGTGTCGCTGCGCTCAACCACCGGCTAATCGCTGCGACCCCTCCGGGGTCGGCGGGTCGAGCGCAGCCCGCAACGTGGACTGGGCGCAGAGCGGGTCGCGGATCTCGACGAACGCCCAGCGTCCGAAAGTGGCCTCGGCGTTGACAGCGGGAACCCACATCGTCCGGGCCGTATCGACCTTGGCTTGCTTGTCTTCGCGGTCCTCGCCGGACACCTCGACGACCAGGGTGAGGAGGTCTTTGGTCCCGCGTCCGTCGTCGATGCGCACCAGGTAATCGGGGTAGTAGTGGCGGTGCTTCCCCTCGTGGCTGTAGGGGATCTTGAAGTAGAGATTATGGTTCTTGACGTAGGATTTCACCTCGGGCATCTGCTCGAGCGACTGGGCGAGGTGCCGCTCCCAGTCACTATCGACGACGGCATAGTTGATGTGGCACTTGTCCGGGGCGGTCTGCCATCGGCCTCGGCTGCTGTCGAAGGACACGGAGGCGGTGCTGCCGGTGGCGTCGTTGGGCTGGAGGACGGCGCGGATGCGGGCCTCGCCGGGGGTGGCGGCGGCGATGGCGCGGTGGATCTTCTCGGCGGCGGAGTGCGCCAACTCGATGAGTAGCAACATCTGGGGGAAGACGTCGTCCTTGCACGAGACGCACTCGTCCAGCCAGCGCTTGACGATCGCGAGGATCTGGGGGAACAGCCAGACTTGCAGGCCGGCCCCGCCGCCATCGGGTCCGGCCGCGCGGAAGTAGTTCGTCAGGACGAGGCGGGCAATGTCGAAGGCGACCTCCTGCATGCGGTGGGCGCGGAGGTCGTCGAGTGTGTGGATCGATTTCTCGCCCACGATGGGGCCGAGGTCGGTCCGGGTGGGCAGGCTCTGGGTAGACAACACGAGTCGGGATTCGGGCGTGAAGCGTGCCTCGAGGCGCGTGGGGGGCATCTCGTAGCGGTAGCCCGCCAGACGTGGGAAGGATATCTCGACCCAGGGGAAGTCGCGGGCACGCTCGGGGATGGCGCGGATGCGACCGGGGCGGTTGCCGCCCTTGGGTTCGCGCGGCTCGGGCAGGCTCCCGGCACACGGGAGGAAGGCGAACGGGACGCCGTAGACCTCGGCGTATTCGGGGTCGAAATGGCCCGCCTCGTTGACCGTGTAACTCATGCGGCGCAGGCCGCGCCCGATGACCTGTTCGCACAGCAGCTGGGTGCCGAAGGCGCGAACGCCGAGGATGTGGGTGACGGTGTTCACGTCCCAGCCTTCGGTGAGCATGGACACCGAGACGACACAACGGACATGCTCGCCGAGCTTGCCCCGCTTGCCGACCGTGTTGAGAACCTCGCGCACGAGGTCATCATCGGTCAGGTCGTCGGCATCCCGGCCGGGGTAACGCGATCGATAGTCGGCCTGGAACTGGTCGATCTCGTGGGCGAGGAGCTTCTTGAAGTCGTCGCTCATGCCCTCGCCGGACTCGAGCTGTTCGCTGTCCACGAGAATGGTGTTGGGCCGGCCACGCCAGCGGTTATGCTCGGCGTTGGTGAACGCGAGGAGATGGCCGGGCGCGACCAGGGGGGAGCCGTCGGGATGGGCCTGGCCGATTTCGTGGCCGGCGATCCAGTCGAAGACGAGTTTGCTGACGCTGGTGTTGTTGCAGACGACGATGAAGACCGGAGGCGTGTGGCCGAGGGAGAGGGCGTCGGCGTCCTTCTCCCAGGCGTGGAACTGCTTCTCGTAGTGCGAATAGAGGCTGCGAAGGGCACCCTCGAGTTCCTTGGGGAGCTGCGGGGTGACACTCGGGTCGAGAGAGCCTCGCCCCTTCTTCGGCAGTTCGTCGCGGATGCGGAGCCACAATTCGCGGTAGGTAGGCAGATCCCCGCCGAGCGAGTTGTCCGAAACGGGGACGCGCGGAATCTTGACGATGCCGCTCTCGATGGCGTCGATGAGGGAGAAATCGGAGACGACCCAGGGGAACAGGGTGCCCTCGCGGTAGCCGGACCCCTGGAGGTAGAACGGGGTGGCGGACAAGTCGTAGACGACCTTGACGCCGACCTTGGCCTGGACGGCCTCCAGGCCGCTGATCCACAGTCGGGCGGCCTCCTCGCGGGACTCGGCGTCCTTGCGGTCGTCGCCGGTCAGTTTCTCTTCGGTGGGGCGGGATCGATAGCAGTGGTGGGCCTCGTCGTTGAGGACGACGATTTGCTTCTTGTTGCCGAGTTCCCGACAGACGCGCCGGACCATCCGGTCTGGGGTCTCGATGAAGGCGCTGGGTTTGCCGTTGGCGAGAACCTTCTTGGTGAGTCCGCCGGCCTCGCCGAGGTCACGGCACTTGAAGGCGTGGTAGTTGACGATGACGATCTTCGCCTGGCCGAGTGCGGCACGGAGGTCGCCGGGGACGAGGTCGAGGAATTCGTAGTAGTTCTCGGGATCGCTGGGCAGCAAGACGCGCAAGCGGTCGCGGATCGTGATGCCGGGGGCGACGACGAGGAACGAGTCGGTGAAGCGCCGGTCCCTCGGGTTGGCGACCTTGTTGAGGGTTTGCCAGGCGATGAGCATGCCCATCACGACCGTCTTGCCGCTGCCCGTGGCCATCTTGCACGCCTGACGCGGGAGGGAAGTCCCTGCGGCGGTGGAGTGCTCGGACAGGATCGCGACGAGGTGGGGATCGCCGTTCTTCTCGGCGGCCTCGGACAGGTAGATGAACGTTTCCAGAGCCTCGATCTGGCAGAAGAACAACCGCCGGTCGCGGTCGGTGCGTTGCCAGTGTTCGAGCAAGCCGCGCGTCGTGGGTGTGACGCCGTGGTAGTCGAGTTCGCGCCAAAGTTTGATGCGGGCGCGGATGAAGTTGATGTCGTCGTTCTGGTGCTTCTCCTCTTCCCAGAGAGTTGTCTGGGTCAACGACTTGGCTTGCTTGCCCTGCTTGCGCGGCTTGGGGACGGGGATGAAGTAACTACTGGGTCGGCGATCTTCGACGACGACATCGGAGATGCCATCCTCATCGAACCGGAAGTGACGCGCCGGCACCTCGAAGGGCGAATTGAGGATCGGGTTCTCGATGACGGCCTGGGGCATGGGCGGCGGATCCGGTGTGTAAAGGGTCGGGGGTCAGTCTAGCGGGAAGGGCCGCCCGCGCCCAGGATGCGACCGGAATAATGTACGAGGGCGTGGCGAATGAGTCGGGACGTTCGCAAGGCGGCCCACTTGATCGACCATCAACACCCCGCCACCGTCGCGCTCACTCGCCCCTCGCCCGCCTCCAACGCCGTCCCCGGCGTCTGGCTGCCGCGTCGCACATACCCCAGGCCGATCGTCCCGCGTGTCGGCGACACGACGCTAGTGGTGACGCGACCGACCTCCTTGCCGTCGCGGTGCAGGAGGCTACCCACGGCCACCGGCCCGGCGAGCGTCAGGCCGACGAGCAACCGCTGCACGACGCCGCGGTCGCGGGCCATGACGATCGGCTCCTGGCCGAGATAGCAGCCCTTGTTGTAGCTGATCGCCTTCGCCGTCCGGTTGACCTCGGGGGCGAAGGTGTTCTCGTCGAGGTCGATCCCGTAGACCGGCGTCCCCGTTTCGACGCGGACGATCTCGGCGGCTTCCTCGTCGATGGGCCGAGCGCCTGCCGTGATGAGACGATCACGAAGCGCCGGCCCGTCGGCGTTCAGCAAGTCGTAGCCGGGCACCCCCAGCGCCTCGACTCGGCGCACCGTAATGCCATCGACCTCGCGCCAGGTCAGCGGGGGCATCGCTTCGCCGAGCAGGCCGAGCGAGGTCAGCACCCGATCCGCATCGGGGCCGACGAGGTGCAGTTGCGCCTGCTCGCGCGTGCGATCGGTCATCGTGGCGTCCTCGCTGATGAGGTGCCGATCGAGATGGGCGAGCAGCTTCTCGGTGAGCGAGGGGGCCAGGTCGAGAAGGAACGTCTGGCGCTTGCCGTCGTCGGGCTTGCGCCAGACGAACCCGTGCGCGATCACCTTCGCGGTGATGTTGCACCAGAACGCCTCGCAGCCGGACAGGGCGGGCAGTTTCTTGATGTCGTTCGTGCAGATGTTGTGCAGGAACAGGGCCGCCTCGGTGCCCGTCACTTCGACCTTGCCGCGCGACGAGCGATCGAGAAGGGCACACCCGTTACGAATGGCCTCGTAGTCCGCCAGGATTCGGGACACGTTGGACTCCAATTCAGGCACAAATAAATACAGATAGTCCGCAGATTACGCAGATTACACAGATGAATTAATACAGATTCTTGTCTTTAATCTGTGTAATCTGCGGACTATCTCTTGGCCGACAACGCCTTTTCGACGACGGCCTTCATCTTGGCGAGGCCGGTCTTGGCGACGAGTAGGGCGTCCTGCTTCCAGTAGGTCCGGTTGAACAGTTCCAGCGAGAGCATGCCTCGGAAGCCGAGTTGGTGCAGGTCGCGGAGCATCGGGACGAGCGGCGCGACGCCATCGCCCGGATAGACGCGGTCGGCGTCGGTGATCTTGTCGCGCGGCGGGTTGGCGGGGTAGTCGTTCATGTGGAAGACCTGGACACTCCCGGCCCCGAGGACGCGCAGCCCCCCGAAGCCGCTGCCGCCCTTGTGGAGGTGATACACGTCGGCGAGGACGCATGCGCTGGGGTGGCCGCTCTCGATGGCGACCAACGCCGTCTCGCCGAGGCGCGAGAGCGATTTGGAGAAGCCCCACACCTCGAGTTGGGGCACGACGCCGACCTTGTCGCCGACCTTGCACAACTCGGCGTAGCGATCGGCCACTTCGAAGAGATCCTTGATCGCCTTGTCGGTCGCCCCGGTCGGCGGCGCGGCAATGCGGATCCCGCCGAGCCTGCGGACGAGGTCCATGTCGCGCTTCGCCTGCTCGAGACCCTTCTTGCGATCGGCCTCGCCGTCTACGATCCATTGGGCGAACCCGATCGCGCTATCGACGCGGAGGTTGGCGTCCTTCAGGCGCTTGGCGGCGTCCTCGACCTTGTTGCCCGCCGAGACGAACGCCTCGATGTCGTGGATCCAAGGCTCGAAGGAGTCGTACCCCGCCTTGGCGGCGACATCGATTTGCTGCGTCAGCGAGAGCTTCTGGCCCATGATGGTGGCGGTGTTGAGCATGAAGCCGAACGGCTTGGGCGTCTTGACCTCGGCGGCGGGGGCGAGGGCCGCCCCCGTGAGGGCGGCGGCACCCGCGAGCCACTGGCGACGATCGAAAGGCGGAGGCTGCATGGGGAATCTCCAGGGACGGACACGAGGCGTCGGAGGAGATTCTATCGGATGAGCCATGAGGTTTGCCACAATTCTCGCGAGGCGAGTGGCTCGGGCAACGAATGCCCACGGCGAAGATCGAGGGCCGGTGAGGTCATCTCGAGTTCGCCGAGGGCGGGCATTCCCTTACTTCATTTCTTCCTTCTCGTCCTCGAGGGCGTCGGCGGCGGCGATCGCGTCGATGACGTCCTTCGCCTCCTGAACCCCTCCGGAGAGCTTGACCACCCGCCGCACGGCGGCAACTAGCGCGTGGTGGATGTCCCAGTCCGCCGCAGCGATCGAAAGCTTCGCGGGGTCATACTTTCTAGCCATCGTCGTGGTCCTTTCGAGTTGGGTGCCGTCCTGATGGGAAGCCGGCTTCCCATTTACTCTAGGGAAATCGACCGCGACGGTCTCGAATTGGAGAAAAACGAATGGGGA
>JANXSH010001318.1 GCA_025356615.1 Planctomycetia bacterium
GTTGACACGCCCCGCTCGTCTCCCTACCTTGCCGGGAGACGCTCTTCCTCTTCCCGGAGACCCATGCCATGCAGCGCCGCACCTTCTTATCCGCTTCCCTTGCAGCCGGCCTCGCGCCGACCGTTCTCACCGCCCGCGACAAGTCCGGCACCAAGAACGCCATCATCGGCAAGGGCGAACACCGCTACGAGTGCTTCCATAATTGGGGCACCCTCCCCAAGGACTTCAAGTGGGAGACGACGCACGGCGTCTGCGTCGATGGCGCGGGGCTGATCTACGTCAAGCACCAGGGCCACGGCGGCACGCCGAAGGACACCGTCCTCGTCTTCGACCCCAAGGGGGCCTTCGTCCGTAGTTTCGGGAAGCAATACTACCCCGGCGGTCACGGCATCGACCTCCGCAAGGAGGGCGGCGAGGAGTTCCTCTACCTCTCCGACGTACACAACCGCCAGGTCATCAAGACCAACCTCGAGGGCGAGGAGGTTTGGAAGCTCTGCTACCCCACCGAGGCCCACAAGTACCCCCGCGTCAAACAGTTCAGCCCGACCAACGTCGCCTTCGCTCCCGACGGCGGCTTCTACGTCGCCGACGGCTACGGCTCCAACTACATCCACCAGTACGACAAGGATGTCAAGTGGGTCCGCACCTGGGGCGGAGCCGGCAAACAGCCCGGCCAGATGAACACGCCTCACGGCATTTGGCTCGACGACCGCCCCGGCCTGGAGCCGTCGCTGGTCGTCGCCGACCGCGGCAACGCCCGGCTGCAATACTTCACGCTCGAGGGTAAGCACATCGGCTTCGTCAAGGATGTCCTCTTCCCCGCGCACTTCGATATCCGTGGCGACGTGCTCATGGTGCCGGACCTGCACGCCCGCGTCTCGCTCTTCGGCAAGGACAACAAGGCGATCGTCCACCTCGGCGACGACCCCGCCTGGCGCAAGAAGGTACTCGATGGTTTCAAGATGCGGCAAACGCCGGAGAAGTGCGAGCCGGGCAAGTTCATCCACCCCCACGATGCGTGCTTCGACAAGGACGGCAACATCTTCGTCGTCGAGTGGGTGCAGACGGGCCGCGTGTCGATGCTGAAGAAGCTGGCGTGAGTCGAGGGAACCTGAGCCGGAGATGGATCTCCGGCTTCATTCGCCTTGATCGGGAATATACTGAAGATTAGATCCACCTCTTTAGGAGTCGTTTCATGGAACGCGAATCACTCGATCGTTGTCTCCGCGCCTTCGTTCGCCGCACGCCATTTGCCCCGTTTATCGTCGAGCTGGTGAGCGGAACCCGACTCCAAATCGATCACCCCGAAGCGCTCGTCTTCCGCAACGGCGTGGCCGTCCACTTCAACCAGGAGGGCATCCCCACGCTGTTCGACCATCAGGGAGTGGCCCAGTTGGTCGGGACAGTCGATGTGGCCTCGAACGGAACCTGATTCATACAATCACCCCATGCCAGGCAATTCATTCGGCGAACGATTCCGTGTCACCACCGCAGGCGTTAGCCACGGGCCGGGCTATGTCGTCATCATCGACGGCTGTCCTCCGGGCCTACCGTTGGGCGTCGAGGATCTCCTGCCCGACCTCCTACGGCGTAGGCCGGGGCAGTCGAAGCTCGTCACCCAGCGCAAGGAGGCCGACACGCCCGAAATCTGGTCCGGCGTCTACGAGGGCCGCACGGACGGCACGCCGATCAGCATCCTCTTTCGCAATTCCGACCAGCGATCGGGCGACTACGGCGACATCCTGAACAAGTACCGCCCCGGCCACGCCGACTTCACCTTCGACGCCAAGTTCGGCACCCGCGACCCGCGCGGCGGGGGGCGGTCCAGCGCGCGGGAGACCGTCTGTCGGGTCGCCGCCGGGGCGGTCGCGAAGAAGCTCCTGGCTCGGGAGGGGATCCGCATCGTCGGCTACGTCAAGCAGGTCGGGACGATCATCGCGGACATCCCCGATCCGACATTGGTGACGATGGAGCAGGTCGAGGCGACGCCCGTCCGGTGCCCGCACCCCGAGTCGGCGGCCCGCATGATCGACCTGATCGACGAGGTCCGCCGCGACCTCGACTCGGTCGGCGGCGCGTGCGAGTTGGTCGCGACCGGCGTCCCCGCCGGCCTCGGCGAGCCGGTCTTCGACAAGCTCAAGGCCGACCTCGCCAAGGCGCTCCTGTCACTGCCCGCCGTCACCGCCTTCGAGTACGGCAGCGGCTTCGCGGCGGCGTCGATGCGCGGTAGCGAACACAACGACCTGTTCATCCGCGACGAGTCGCGCCGCCACAAGATCGCCACCGCCACGAACCGCCACGGCGGCATGCTCGGCGGCATCAGTTCCGGCGAGCCGATCGTCTGCCGCGTCGCCATCAAGCCGACGAGCAGCCTGCCGCGCCCGCAGTCGACCGTGACGCGCGAGGGGCAGCCGACCGAGATCGTCACGAAGGGCCGGCACGACCCGTGCCTGTTGCCGCGCTTCGTCCCGATGGGCGAGGCGATGCTGGCGCTGGTGCTGGCGGACCACTGGCTACGCGCGCGGTCGCAGTGCGGGGGAGAAGGCGACAGGAAGGGGTTGTCCTGAAAGGGAGGCTCCCAGTCACCTCGTCCGTGTTTTCGCATTCATCGGCCGGTGATCCAGTTGGGGCACCAGCGGCCTCTAAACGACCCAATGATAACTGCCTTCGAAGTATTCGTATCGCTCCTCAAACATTCGCTGCTGCGGTACATGCGCCGGATCCACGGGCGCGGCCAGTTGGGCAAACAGCGCATCCACGAAAGCCTGGTCGCGGGGGTCGTTCTGGGCGTGTCGAAGGATTGAGGGGTGCATCTGTAGAGACCTATCCAAGGGGTGGATCCAGATCCGATGGGTGTCAAAGGCGCGGTGGTGGTTGTCGCACAACGCGAGCCCGTTCGTCGGGTGGTCGCTCGACCCAGGAGCGCTTACAGGGAGGATGTGTGCCCCCGTGACCAAGCCCAAGTTCAGGCCGCACATCGCGCATCGGCGGCCGTACGCCTGGATGACGTTCTTTGCGAAACTCGCTCGCCGGATAAGACGCGTCGTCGCCTGCCGGGCACGCCCGGCGGCAGCGTCAGTGGGCTCGTCGGCCAACCCCGCGCCGATGACCGTGATTTGAACGTCTCTCGCGTCGAGGTCGATCTCGTTCTGGAGGAACTCGACGAAAACGGGGAGGAGTTGTGGGAAGAACGACCAGTTCAGGTCGCCGTTACTGTTGCGGTACGGGTCCGCCCAGCCAGACTGCTGAGCTTCCCGGAACAGCCGTTCTGGAAACAGGACTGAGAACCGGGTGAGGTCGCCGAGTCGCAACTCCGCCTGCGCTGCCACCAGGACGTGCGGCCCTCCACCGTCCCAGAGGCCGATCAGGAGGGGAATCGTTCCAGGTAGGGTCTGCATCGGGCGGTTCTTCCCAGGATTTTGGAAGCGATACTCGTGCTGCTTGCGGCTCATTGTGCCGATTGTGCTGACGTGCGCGCTGATCTGGACCGCCCCCGTTGAGAGTTGCAGTTCTACCAAACCGGGCCAACCGTCCCGCTCGTCGATGACTCGGGCGACAGCAGGTCCAACCAGGCCGCAGAGTGTGGACACCAATGTTGCTCGGGACATGGCACTCTCCCTCTTGGTTATGCGAGTTCGGACATCACCTCTTCCGAATCTGGCTTCAGGCGGCGCTTGAGGTGAGCCTTCTGGGATAGAAGTGGGAACGGGTACGTGCAGAGTACCATGCCAGGGGCGATGGTAGGGTGAGTCTCTCGCGTGCGGATGTCGAACCGCATCGCTCGCATCTCTGTGACCAGGACATCGAGTTCGGCATCCGCCACAGTGATTGCACTTTTTACGACCGCGCGTGATAGCGCCTTCCCGCAGTGTATCGAGTCGCCGAAGAACCGAAGCGCCCTGACGATGGGCGTAGCCTCGCCCCCTATGATGTCGGTGTTGACGACGACGGTATCCCCGCGGTTCGCGTAATGACCGTAGATGTCGATCAGTGTGAGAAATTTCGAGCTATCGATCAGGACATCCTCGATGGCGTCCCAGAGGAAGAATATGTCACCCAGGCTGGAGACCCGGCCGTTCGCCGTCAGGGTGCTGACCTCGGTCAATCCTTCGTGGAGCCCCTTCATCTCGATCTTGATCCGTCGCCGCTTTCCTCGGGCCGCATTGATGCGGTCGAACGAAAGGCCAACCTCGCGTCGGTGGTGGCAAATCGAGACTTGGAACGCCGCCCCGGCCAGTTCGCGCTCCGGCTTCGTCGCCGAAATCGACTTTCCGAAGAAACCTTCGTATGTGACTATCCACTCCGCCGGATGCCGGGCCAAAGTCGTCCCTTCATTGGGTCCGGGCTGCCTGAATTTCTCGGTGATCGCCTGCTGCGCCACGGCCTCGAAATGCTTCGTCCTTTCTCGCTGTCGCTGCCGGAAGGTAGCCTGATACCCGAAGGCGCGGGCCGGGTAGGTGAACTTAGTTAGGCCATCGATCAGCTGCTCGCGAACGGATATCGCGATGACCCTCGCTAGGAGTGGGGGGACCGAGTTCCCGATCTGCTCAAGAACCTTCCCGTAGTTGCCGACGATCGCATAGGTATCCGGGAAGGACTGTAGCCGCTTGAGTTCATCGACCGTGAAGTGCCTGTTCTTCCAATGGAACGGGCCCGTAAACTTTCCAGGCTTCGCCTTGATCGTGCGGCAAGGATAGTCCGGATCCGCCTTATACAGGAAATCGTGGAACTTCGACCGCCAGGCAAAAATCGGCTCGGGGTGGCCCATCTCGCGGGTGAAGAATGCATAATTCAGGCCGGGGGGCACGGCGGGCAGAAGGTGGCCATAAAGACCGCCTAGGTCGTCGCGGAACTCCTCGCCGGGGTCTTGCAGATCAGTGATCGCCTGTCGCACGGTTACGAGCCCACTCCCGGTGTGCGCATCCGGGCCGTGGGTCGGCGCGGGAAAGGTGAAATCGCCGTCCTTGTAGCCGACCATGATAAGCCGTTCGCGGTGCTGCGGCACTCCGTAATCCGCCGCGTCGAGAACATCGGCCGCGAGTCGGTAGCCGATAGCTGAGAACGCCCGCACGATCTCGCGCCAGGGGTCGCCATTGTTCGCACTGGGGAGACCATAGACATTCTCGAAGACAAATACCCTAGGCTGAATCACGTTCAGAATGGAACAGTAAGCCTTGAATAGTCGTCCCCGCGCGTCTGAGGTGCCTAAGACCCCCCCTGAACGCCTGCCGGCCGCTGAGAAGGTTTGGCAAGGTGGACCGCCAATGATGCATCCGATCCCTTGCCCGATGTAGTCCTCAGCCTTGAATTTACGCACATCTTCATGAAGGATCCTGGATTGGGGGCCAAAGGTCTTTCCTTCCCCTCTATTCGCTTTGAGCGTCTTGCAGTATTTCGGCTCGATCTCGATACAAGCCACTATCTCGTAACCAGCTTGATGGAATCCGATATCAAGCCCCCCAGCCCCGCTGAAAAGGCTCAAGGTCTTCACTGGTTCTTTCCGCGCATTCGGCATAGGGGTCTCCGGCAAGGCGGTGCGCGTGTTACAATCGATATCGGTATAGGAATTCTATCACTGATCCATCTTTTGTAACAATTATTCCTGGGGTTAACCAAGACGGGCACCTCGGCACGGATGGAACATGTGTCCCAATACGAGAAAGCGTAAGAACTGGTCGCGACCGGCGTCCCCGCCGGCCTCGGCGAGCCGGTCTTCGACAAGCTCAAGGCCGACCTCGCCAAGGCGCTCCTGTCACTGCCCGCCGTCACCGCCTTCGAGTACGGCAGCGGC
>JANXSH010001322.1 GCA_025356615.1 Planctomycetia bacterium
GGCACGCCGAGGAAGGCGCGGAGGAGATCGCGACGGAACATGACCATTCTCCAGAAACGCTGACCATAGGGCGTTTAGGGTGAGTTGAGCGGAGCGAGGGCTTACCAAAAGGGGTTTGGCGTCACGGATAAGGGTGATGACCCAAAACCTCGTGGGCCTCGCTCCGCTCGACCAACCTCACCACTACTTCCCCTGCATCCCCAGAGCCACCCCCAGCGAGCCGGTCGCCTTCGGGGCTTCCTCCCAAGCGTTGACCGCCTTGCCCCAACTGCCGTCGCGCCGGGTGTTGTGCCAGGCCATCTCCAGCCGGGCGACCAGCCCCCCCAGAGTGTTCGGCGACAGTTTGCCCAGGCCGTCTTCTCCCTCGATTGCTTTCGAGGCTTTCAGGCGCTTGCGATAGATCAGCAGTCGTGCCCAGGCTCGAAGATCCGAGTCGGTTATCGCCGCGACCACAGGCTCGATCCTCGCCGTGTCGATGTCGGCGTCGAGCGAGAGTTCGACGAGGCGGAGGTAGACCCAGTCGGGCGCACCCGCGTGGACGCCTGCCAGGGCTGCGTCGAGGTCGGCTGCCTCACCTTGTTTCGTGGAGTACGCGCCGTCGGCGAGAGCGACGAGGGCTTGAAACCGGATGCCGCCGCCCTCCGAAAGCTTGTTGGCCTCTCGAGCTTCGGCGAGCTTACCCAGTCGAGCCAGCCCGTCCGCCATGCCGATTCCACGCTGATTGCTGTCCGTGATTGGTTCATTGTCCGCTGGAACAGGCGGCTTCCGCTCCAGTGCCACGGCCAGGGCCACGACCGCCGCCGACAGTGCGGGGCGAGTCTTCTTGCCCGCGAAGGGTGCAGCGGCTTCGTCGTAGGCTTTCGTCGCTTCGTCCTTCTTGCCCAGCCGCAACAACTCCAGCCCCGCCACCGCGATCGCCTTGCTCCGGTCGGCCCCCTTGGTAGGGTAGAGTGCGAACGTCATCGGCAAGACGGCTGGGGTATGCCCTTGCGCGACGAGTCCCGCGACGACCCCGCGCAGCCCGGCGAGTTTGCCCGATCGACTGTGGATCGTCGCAAGCGTCGAGCGGGTGATCTTTTGCGTGTCGGTCCATTTGAGTTTCTGGTCGTCGGCGATTTCCACAGGCGTCCCCTCGAGATCGAGTTGCCAGAGCGCGATCTCGCCAAGCAGCGCATCGCCCGCGAGGGTGTGCCCCGAACCGGCCATCGACACCACCTTGCCATACTGCTCGCGCGCAAGGGTCGCCGCGCCCGGCGTGTTGGCCCCGCCGCGAACCTGGGACCGGAGGTAATATTTGCCCGCGTAGCCGTGTACGGCGATCAACCCGTCGGAACCCAAGGCTCTCTTGCCCACGTCCGACTTGGCCGAGGCGAGGGCCGTGTCGAGGGCCTTCTTCTCCGAGACGCGGGAGAAGTATTGCCAAAGGAAGAGACCGCCGAGGATCACGATCAGCGCCGGCGTCCCGATGACGAGGTACGGCCCGGTCTTCTGGAGCAGCGTCAACGGCTTGAACTTCTCCTTGATGACGCCCGCCTCTTCGAGTGCTTCGTGCCCGACCGCCGAAGCCTTGCCGTCCCACGCGCCTTCGGGGGCGGCCTGCTCCTCGCGCTTCGCCCCGGCGGGGAGGTTCGGGCCGGTGTCGCGCCAACCCTTCTTCTGGTCCTTCTTCGGCATCGGCACGGAGATGATGCGCCGACACTCCGGGCAGGGGGCGCGTTTGCCGCCCATGTCGATCGCCATCTTCAAAGGTTCGTCGCACTGCGGGCAGTTGAACTCGATGCGTTCGGCCGTCTTCTCCGCGACCTCCGGGCCGTCGGCGAACACGTCCGCCGCCGCCGCGTCCGCATCGACACGCGGCAACTCCGGCAGGGACACGACCGGGCGATCCACTTTCGGAGGCGGGGGCGATTAGGCCGGCGGCGGAGGCTCTGTTTCCGTCGGGACGGTCATCATCTTTTGGCACTTGGTACATTTGCCGCGCTTGCCGGCGACGCTGTCCGGCACGGTCATCTTCGCACGGCAGGTCGGATTCGGACAGGAAAACGTGATCGACATGATCGAATGGTCCGTGACGCTTTCGTGAGCCGCACAGAGCGGCGGTGCGGTATCGTTGTATTGTATCACGCCCCGTCGTCATCATGCAAACGGGAGTCGAACATCCGCGCCAACAATCGCCGCTGCACGCCCTTCAGACGCACCCCCGGACGGCGTTCGCGGAGGTGCAGCTCTGCCGCGCGAACGTCTCCGACGACCCCCCGCCGCAAGAGGACCGCCGCCGCTACCAGCGCCGATCGACCATGCCCCAGCGCGCAATGAACATAGACCGGCCCGCCGCTTGCCTCGATCTTCGCGAGAACCGCCTCGACCTCGACCGCCCCCGGCGCGAGTCCGTCGAGCGTCGGCAGGCAGACGTACTCATGGTCCATCCCCACGCCGGGCGCTTTGGCGAACTCCGCCGTCAGATCGACGACCAACCGTACCCCCGCCGGGATCTCTCCACGAAGGGGCCGTCGCCCCAGCCACACTCCGGACGCGACCTCATGACAGGCCGCCTCGCGCCGAACCCGATGCTGGAGGTGCCAGAGCGCCGACAGCAGCCCGAGAACCGGGCCGAGCGCCGGCCACGCCCACCAGGCGACCCGCCCATCGGCTCGCTTGCCCAGCACGCGCGGCGAATGAAAGGCATAGGCCGACGCGAAGAGACTGAAACTCAGCGCCGGCCAGAGGAGTAACCAGGCGACCCCGCCGACGGCCACGGCGATCACGACGAGGTAGGCGGCGAGGAGGGAGAAGAGGAGGGCGAAGAGCATTGTGGAATTGTTTTTCGTAAGGAAGAAGATAGAATTAGATGATGACATCGACGACTTTTCCGTCAAAATGGCCACCAAACGGACAAATCGTATGCTTCTGGACTTTCAGGTCGAAAACTTTCGCTCCTATCACAGCCCCAAGCTGTTCAGCCTCGTCGCGTCCCGTCAAGAAGAGTTGCCGGAGAACTTGATGGACGCGAAGGATTTCGGGCTCCGTGTATTGAGAAGTGCCGCGATCTATGGGGCAAACGCCTCGGGCAAGACAAACCTCTTTCATGCAATCTGGGCATTGGGCAGCATGATTCGGATGGGGCCAGATGTGTTTCGGTCTCGAGCCGGACTTTGGCCCCCCGTTTTCGCTTTAACTGCCTCCGCTACTCAGAACCCGACCCGCTTCGAGATCAACTTCCTGGCCCGCGACGGCCATGAGGGAGCCTGGACACGTTACGAGTATCATATCGGCGTCCTTGGCGGGCGAGTGGTCGAGGAGTGGCTGAATGCTTACCCTGCCGGAGGCAAGCGCCAGCGCTGGTTCGTGCGGGAGCCAGCGGATTCGGTTCCGGCGAATATCAAATTCTCGAAGTACGTCAAAGGGGCACACAAGAAACTGAAAGATGTCACGCCTCCAGAGATGCCGTTCCTCTTCGCAGCGCAGCGATTTGGGAATCCGCAACTGTCGATTCCGGCGAAGTGGATCCAGCGAAACTGTGAGAACCAGTTCGAGTTAGTGCTACGCGGTACGACCGCTCAATTGGATGGGGATCCCTCTTTTAATGCCTGGGTCTCCGAATTCATGCGTCACGCGGACGTGGGTATCCAGGAAGCCCGAGTCGAACTACACGAAATGTCCCCCGAAGAAATCGCATCCACTTATCCCCCGAGACATCTACCGTCTTTTCAGCCCATCTACCAGGAACGAGTTTCATTCCTCCACGCGAGGGAGGGGGGGACACCTATTCGACTCGAATGGGGTGTTGAATCCGAAGGGACACGTCGGTTATTCGGGCTGCTAGGCCCTTTGAGGATCGCCCTTCGCGACGGCCTCCTCCTCCTCGTCGATGAAATGAGCGCCAGTATGCACCCGCTGCTCACCCAACGTCTCATCGAGGCGTTCCACGACCCGAAGGTCAACACGAAGGGCGCGCAGCTGGTCCTCACGACGCAGGATGTCTCGCTCCTCCGGGGCGACCTCTTCCGCCGCGATCAGGTGTGGTTCACCGAGAAGTCGCCCGCAGGAGAGACGAATCTCTTTTCGCTCCATGCGTTCCAGCCGCGAAACGACGCCTCGTTGGAGAAGAACTACCTGGCCGGGCGGTATGGCGGGATTCCTTTCCTAGGGACATTGAATTTCGGGAGTGCCGATGGCGAGAAAGAAGGCCAAGAAGGGCGGAAAGCCAAGCCGCGAACGCGGAAGATCAACAAGGGAGTTGCGGAGACCGAATCCTGATGCCGAGTCGAAACGGGTGTTCTTCCTGCGGGTTTAATGCGCGGTATCCAGCAAGTCCTGGTGATCGCTGAAACTCCGGTGTATTGGGCTGCTTGTATGACCCCAACGGGGTCGAATGTTGCAGCCCAGGGCAACGCCCTGGGTGTCGGGCGTAAAGCGTTAAACTCGCCCTTCTCATTGTCGCGCCTCCTCATGGCTCGCGTCCCCAGGGCGTTGCCCTGGGCTGCAACATTCGACCCCGTTGGGGTCAATACACCAGAGTTTCCGCTCGCTGCGTTGCCGTCGGCGTCCTCGACTGCAACCCCAGCACCCAAGTCTATGAGTTGATGGAACGCCTCCTCGGCGATTGACCCCACAGCCACCCCACCCCGATCATCACCCCCGCCGCCGCCGACGCCAGAACCGGCCACGGCAGATGGTCCTTCCCCGCCTCCAGCCAGCCCCTCTCGATCAGCGTTGGTTCATAGTACCCCAGCAGCGCGACGATCGTGTCGTACAGCAGGTGCAGCAGCACGCCCGGCCAGATGCTCCCGGCGCGATACGCCAGCCAGCCCAGGATCAGACCCAGGAGAAGGCTCGGCGGCAGGCGTTCGACCGCGAGGAAGGGGCCGACCTGAAGGTGGAACAAGGCGAACAGCACGGCGCTGCCGACCACCGCGCGAACCGGCTGCGAACCCTCTTCGTCGAGCGCTCCCAGCAGGAAGCCGCGGAAGAACAGCTCCTCGACGAGGGCGGGAATCACGGCAACGACCAG
>JANXSH010001329.1 GCA_025356615.1 Planctomycetia bacterium
CTAAAAGGGAGGGGGAGCCGGAGGCATGTCTGAATGGGTGAAGTCTCCCACGGGCCGGTCTTGCTCCCCCTCCCTTTTAGGGGAGGGGGCTGGGGGGTGGGGTCTAACCTGCGACGACCCGTGATCTTTGGAACTACTGTCACGCTTCCGGCTCGTCACGCTCCCGAAAGATTTGCCCCACCCCACCGAGACGGTGCCGAGCAGTTTGGGTGAAGCGTCCGCGGCGATACCGTTTCCGCACGTTCCGAGGTTCGCCCATGTTCGCCCCGACGGGCGATGGTGATATCGAGGAACGGAGAGGTCGCGTTCGTCTCGGCGGGATTGCCTACCGTAGAATCAACTCCACCTCAGGCGAGAGGCTCGTCTGCTTCCGTGGGACGCGCCCCGATCGCTCGAAGACGCGGGCGACGCGGTCCGGCTCCGGGATCGGCCTGCCGGTGCCGGGATCGACGGCGACGCAGGCCCCGCCGATCATGCGCGTCACGATCTTCCCGCAAGCGGCGGCGTTGCCCCGGAGGTGGGGCGCGTCCATCAGGCCGATCTCCGCCGCTGTCGCCAGGGTGTCCGGGTCGGTGTAGGGGTCACGGCCTGGTGCCGTGAGGCTGGCGATGGCCTCGAGCAACACCGCCGCCTCGGACAGCAGTTCGGCCTTGCGGCGCTGGACGCGGGTGTCGCGCGTCATGTCGGGCAGGCCCAGGAGGCATTGCGAGATCGCCCCGTCGGTGATGCGGCACGCCTCGATGAGTTCCTCCGCCGTGGTCGCGTGGTGCGCCTCGGTGTGGCCGACGATGTGGACGATGTGCGGCTTGAGTTGCATCTGCAAGCACACCGTGGCGGCGAGGTGGCCGCGAGCCACGCTCGGGTCGGGCGGGTAGGAGGTCAGCCCGCCGCGCGTCTCGCGCCAGACGCGGAAGCCGTCGTTCTGCAATCCCTCGACGAGGTCCAGCTTGGCGAGCATCTTGCCCAGGTCCATCATCGGCGAGGTGCTGGGCGGGTTGTTGAACATCAGCTGCTGGACGTAGTCGCGCACGCCGCACGATCGCGCGTTGTACGCCGCGAGGAAGGCGGCGACGACGGCGACCACGTCGGGGGCATCGCGCAGGCTCCAGTGGTGCGACTCGTTCATCTCGACGGGGACGCTATGCTCGCCGTGCCAGCGCATCAGCGCTTGCGTCTCGGGGATCGACTCGCGCAGGGGCCGGGCGCTGCGGCCGTCCATCTGGGTGTACCAGTAGAGCGGGATGGCGCACCAGGCGTTGTTGATCGTCTCGACGAGCATGGGTGCCCATTTCGTCGTGTCGCGCGTCCCGCTGTAGCAGCGCATCAGCGGGAAGTTGCCGAGCCGGGTGTGCGCGAAGATCGTCGCCAGGTCTTCCGGCGTGCGGACGGGGACGCCGCCGGCCCCGTGGGCCTTGGGGTCCATCTCGGTCGGGCGGAAGAAGTGTTCCTGGGCGTTCTGGTCGGTGCCCAGCGAAAAGACATCGAGACAACTGGCCCCGGCGATGTCCACCGCCCCGGCCACGGTCTCGGCGACCGTCGGCCTACCGAAGTGGTGGCGGATCAGCGGGTAGGGAGCCTTCCAGAGGATTCGCTCGGCCAACTTCTGCGGGGGGGGGGTGCCGGGGGGCGTCTGCAACTGCTCGCCGCGCAGGAAGGCGACGACGGCCTGCTTGCTGGTGCCGCTGGCGAACGTCATCTGGAACATGCCGGTCGCGTTGGCCTCGACGACGCACGGCTCGGTGCCGCCGAAGAGCCACGCCCGATGCCCCTGGCCGCGCTCGGCGACCTTGGCCTTCAGGTCGTCGAGTAGACTGCGGCAGTTCTCCGGCGTCAGGCGATAGCCTACCGCCACCATCGCCGGGTCCAGCTCGGCGACGCGATCGAGGAGCGTGTCGATGGAGACGGCCGGCCCCATGCAGACCGTGTGGAAGTCCATCTGCTCGGCCAGGTCGAGGAAGTTGACGACCCCGGCGACGTGGACGCAGTCCCCGATGGCCGCGCCGACGATGAGATGTTCCTTCATGCGTTCCTCCTAACACGACAGCGAGACTTTCTTGGACCCGATCACAGATCGTCCCTGCGAAGACCCCACCCCCCAGCCCCCTCCCCTAAAAGGGAGGGGGAGCAAGACCAGTCAAAGGGAGACTTCACGCCTTCAGACATGCCTCCGGCTCCCCCTCCCTTTTAGGGGAGGGGGCTGGGGGGTGGGGTCTGAC
>JANXSH010001381.1 GCA_025356615.1 Planctomycetia bacterium
CCTTTTTCAGGCTGATGTCGCCCTTGCCGCCCGGCTTGATGGCGTAGACCGGCTTCATGACGGGGTCCATGACGTACCCCGAACTGACGAAGAGCCGGTCGCCCACGGCGAAGGGCGTCGGGATGGAGATGACCGACATGCCGGTCAACTCCCAGAGCGGCTTCCCGTCGAGGGAGTAGGAGCGCGTCTTCTTGGTCCCGGCGGTGACGAGTTCGGTCCGCCCGCTGTTCTTCCAGACGAACGGCGTGCCCCAGTTGCTCGGCTCCTCGCGCTCGACGCGCCAGAGTTGTTTGCCCGTGAGCGCGTCGAGCGCCGCCAGGAACGACTTCTCCTCGTTGTCGTGCACGATGAAGAGCTTGCCCGCGTGGAGGGTCGGCGAACTGCCGGTGCCCCAGCCCATGCGCGTCTTGTGGCGCGGCGTCTTCTGGGACCAGACCGGCTGGCCCTCGAGGTCGAAACAGGCCACGCCTACAGAAGGGCATGAACGATTCCCACGCCTATATCCGTTCATTAGAAATGGTCTAGAAAGCAGAAACGGGTAGGGTGAGTTCCCTCATGAGCCGTCCAAACGAATAGTCTAGGATAGCCTGCCCGTGACAAGCACCCAATGGGATATTGGCAGAGTCCGGCTCACCAATCGGAGCCTAGCACTTCACCACCGGCAGGCGTTACGGCCCCCCAATAGGTCGCGGAAGACATCCCCCCGGCGAGGACGCGAACGCTGCCATCGCACATCCCGGCGAGCATGCCAGACGAGTGCGGTGTCTGCGCGATGGACGGCAAACAGTCGGCGACGGCCGGCCGGACCTGGAAGGTGTAACCGGGGAACGAGGGGCCGCTGGTCGGCGGGTTACCCGCCGTCACCGGGACGAAATCGGTGTAAGTGTCCGCGAACGTCGCACGGCGATTACCGCTGTTGGGTTCCTGACTCATGTACATGAATCTGCGCCCCTGGCAGTCGAAGCCGTAGTGTTCGGCGAACGCGATGGTTTGTGACATGCCGTCGGAGACCGTCGCCGGAACGTGGGGATAGTTCTTGAAGACCTGATAGTTGGCGGCGTAACTCGTCGTCCCATAGTTGACCGCCAAGGCGGCTGATGCGGTCGGGTCCGCAGGACTCATGAGGAACTTCAAAGGCTTGAAAGGCCCTACGCTGTCGAAATTAGGATCCGCTTGCTGGTACAGGGGTGCCTGCTCGAGGTACGGAAGGAGTTCCATGAAAACCGACCCCTGCCTGCTGCCTTTATCGAACTGGGTGTCGGCACTGGGCCAACGACTGCTGTTGGTGTCCCCGTACTGGTGGAGGGCGAGGACGATCTGTCGGAGTTGGTTCTGGCTCTGGGCGCGGGCAGCTGCCTCGCGGACCTTCTGGATAGCAGGAAGGAGGAGGCCGATGAATACCGCGATAATGGTGATCACCACCAGCAGTTCCAGCAGCGTCATGCCGCGACGACTAGCCATATTAAACTCCTTCGATAGGAATCAACATCATGGGCGCGGAATTCAAGACTATAAGGCACGGGGAAACGCGCCCTTACGCAGTCGCGAAATTAGGACTCATTCGCTGAAGCAAGTATTCCCCCCCGTCCCTGACCTATTTTGGCGGTGATCGCGCCGTGTCCGTACTATAATTGGGCAACTGATTCAGAATCTTCACCTCGATCTCGACGGTCACATTATAGTTAGCACCGCCGAGACCAGTGGCCTTCCCCGTCCACGGAACGTTCATCTTCTGCTTGGCCGCGATGTTGATGGGAAACGTCTGCTTCAACCCACCGCCGACCGGAGTGATGACGATGATACCCACTCCGGTGGTTTCGCCGACGAACACGGCGGGGATATTGATCGTTCCCGAAACCGCAATTTCCCCCTTCACCGCACCCGCCTTCGGGAAGTCCTTATCGTATTTAGTCGTGATTTGAGCGCTGGCTCCGTCAGGGATTGCGAAGACGCACACGATCACAGCAAAAACGAGTTTATACAGATCCTTCATGTAGCACCTTCCTGATGTGAGTTGGTACAGTTCTTATCGATGTCGAGACATCGTCGTGGCGATCACGGAGCTGTCTGCTGGTTGGTGTCCGTCTGGTATGTAGCCGTGGCGTTGTTGCCGGGGTTGATCACGTCGATTTCGACTGAGAAGTTATATTGTTGCCCCGAAGCCAGCCCTGAAATGGTGTACGGCCCCCAGGGAGTTAGGCCAGTCTGGCCTGGCGGTACCAGTGCAGTAGTTACTGTCTTCTGCCCACCACCTGTAGGCCAGCAGTTCACACGCACGGTTCCCGTCGTTTGGTAGGGGGTGCTCGGCGTGAAGGTGCCTTGAACTATGATGCTTCCAGGCCCAGGAGCTTTCGAGGGCGATCCAGGTGTCCAGTCTGGGTTAGCGATGACGAATCCGACGAATCCGACCAGAGTCATCAGTGCGACTGTACCGATACCCACGAGATGCTTCTTCATGACGATCCTCTCATTGTGAAAGAGACGACCATTTTACGATGGTATATCTGGGGATTCAGTCAGGCAGAAGATGAGGGGCTTGGAATAACACGGACAAGACTCTCGTCAGGTCGAGGCACGTCCTACTACTTCACCCGCAGACAGTACAGCGCCGACTTCGTCCGCAGGTACAGGCTGCCGCCCGCCACCGTCGGCGTCGCCAGGCTCATGTCGCCGAGCTTGTTGCGGTGGACCACCTCGAAATCCTTCTTCGCGTCCATCACATACGTCGTGCCGTCCTCGCCGAGGCAGAACAGGTGGTCGTTGTACGCCCAGGGGGAGGCGGTGAAGGCGTGCGCGTTCGGGCTGACCCGCTTGCGCGCCAGCGTCTCCTTGCCCGTCGCGGCGTCGTACCCCGCGATGAAGCCCCGGTCGTTCAGGACGATCAACCGCCCCCCCTGGACGACCGGCGTCGGGTGATACGCCCCGGCCTGTTTCTGGCTCCAGGTGATGAAGTCGTTGCTCGTCTCCCCCTTTTTCAGGCTGATGTCGCCCTTGCCGCCCGGCTTGATGGCGTAGACCGGCTTCATGACGGGGTCCATGACGTACCCCGAACTGACGAAGAGCCGGTCGCCCACGGCGAAGGGCGTCGGGATGGAGATGACCGACATGC
>JANXSH010001110.1 GCA_025356615.1 Planctomycetia bacterium
GACAAGACGAACGGATCGATCCTTCTTCGGACTCGTCTTGATTCGTCCCATGTACTCCTGTACTCTGCACAAAATTCTCCTCCTCCGCAGGGACACCCGCGATGACCGTGACCTACCCGCCCTCCGGTGTCTCGATCCTCACCGTTGGCGAGTTGACGCGCGGCATCAAGGAACTCCTCGAGCAGGCGCACCCGGATATCTGGGTCGAGGGCGAAGTGTCGAACCTCGCGCGGCCCTCCTCCGGGCATCAGTACCTGACGCTCAAGGACGACGAAGCGCCCCTCAAAGCGGTGATCTATCGCGGCGTGGGTATGCGAATGAAGTTCGACCTTCGGGACGGGATGCGTATCATCGCGCGAGGCCGACTCAGCGTCTACCTGCCGCGCGGCGAGTATCAGTTCCTCGTCGAACAGGTCCAACCCAAGGGGATCGGGCCGCTCGACTTGGCACTCCGCCAACTCAAGGAGAAGCTACTCGGCCTCGGCTACTTCGACCCCGCGCGGAAGAAGCCGATCCCTCGCGTCCCGAGGCGAATCGCGCTCGTCACCAGCCCGACGGGTTCGGCGGTGCGTGACGTACTCGAGGTTCTCGCGCGGCGATGGCCGAACGTCGAGGTTTGGGTCTGCCCGGTGCCCGTGCAGGGGGACGATGCCGCCCCTCGGATCGCGGCAGCGCTGGGCCTCCTCAACCGCGTCGGGGCACACGACGGTTCGACGCCGATCGACACGCTCTTGCTGGCGCGGGGCGGCGGGAGTCTCGAGGATCTCTGGCCGTTCAACGAGGAAGTCGTCGCGCACGCGATCGCGCGCTCCCGGATACCCGTCCTCACGGGCATCGGTCACGAAGACGACGTGACGATTGCCGACCTCGTCGCCGACAAGCGGGCGTTGACGCCCAGCGAGGCGGCCGAGCGTGCCGTGCCGGACCGCTCGGAGGTCGCCCGGAAGATGACGGCCGACCTGTCGCGGATGGGCGTGGCCCTGAAACGCCATGTCGATCGCGCCCGCGCCCACCTCGAACAACTCGCCGCCCGACCCTGTTTGCGCCGGCCGACCGATCGCATCCGCGAACAGGAGCGCCGGCTCGACGAGCTCGCGGAGCGGCTCGGACGAGGACTCGGGCGCCGACTCGAGCAGTCCAGAGGGCGACTCGATTCTCTCGCCGCCCAGCTCGGTGGACTCAGCCCGCTGAGTGTACTGGCGCGCGGGTACAGTGTGACTCGTCGGCTCGACGACTTGGCGGTCGTGCGTTCGACGGGGCAGGTCGAGCCGGGCGATTGGCTCGTCACCCAGGTTCTGACAGGAAAGATCATCAGCCGGGTCGAGGGCGTGACCCCCGGCCCGAATCAGGAGGAAGCCTCGTGAATAAGTCGAAGCAGCCGGAAAAAGTGGAGAGGCATTTCGAGGAGTCGCTTTCCGACCTCGAACAGGTCGTCCGCGACCTGGAAGACGGCGGCCTCGGCCTAGACGACGCGCTGGCACGCTACGAACAAGGCATCGGCCTGCTGCGCGCGTGCCACGCCCAACTCCAGGGGGCGGAGCAGAAGATCCTCCAGCTCACCCGCGTCGAGCCAGACGGCCAGCCGGTGTTGCAGCCGTTCCGCCACGAGGCTTCCGTGCGGAAATGATACCGGGGCACAGATTAATCTTGCACGCTGCGCGCCGACTGCGCCCAGGCCGCGATCCGGGCCGCGAGTAGCCCCGATTGCTCGACGCAATCGTTGAGCGCGACGCCGCGGTACGAATTGCCTCCGACGAAGAGGCCGGGGTGTACCGCGAGGCGGGCCTCGATGGCGGCGACTCGGTCCAGGTGGCCGAGTTGGTATTGCGGGATGGCCTTCTGCCAGCGGACGACGTGGACGAACCTCGGCGGCTCTTTCACTCCCACAGAGACTGCGAGTTCTGCCCGGACGGCGGCGACGAGTCGGTCGTCATCCCAGTCGAGCATCTCTCCGCGATGCCAGCCGCCGCACATCGCCCGGAGCAAGACCATGCCCTCCGGGGCGCGGCCGGGGTAGATGCTCGAACACCACTGCACGCCGAGGACATCGCGGCGCGTGCGCTGGGGCGAGAGGTAGCCGAACCCGTCGAGCGAGTGGGGCACGTCTTCGCGGCGGTAGCCGACGGCGACGACCGCGACGCGGTTATAGGGGATCGCGCCGATCGACTCGGCGAGCGTCGGGTCGAGGTCCGCGAGCGCTTCCGCCTGGCGATACGCCGGGCAGCACAGGGCGACAGCGTCCGCCGTCCAGGCGTCCCGGCCCTCGGCCTCGACACGCCATTGCGGGCCATCTCTCGAGACCCGGCGGACAGTGACACCGAAGATCGGGGCGGTGCGAAATCGTTCGACGAGGGCCCCTGTCAGAGAGGAGAGACCGCCCTGGAACGACCACATCTTGCCCGCGCGCTTGGTAGTCGATCCAGACTCCGCTCGCCGGAGGCGGCGCGCGTGCGCCATGCCGCCGAAGATGCTGCCGTGGTCGCGCTCCCAGTTCGCGAGGCGCGGGAACGAGGCGCGGACGCTGAGCAACTTCGAATCGCCCGCGAGGATGCCCGTCACGAAGGCATCGACGAAGGTGTCGGCGACCTCGTCGCCGAGCCGCCGTCGGGCGAAAGCGTCGATCGACTCGTCGCCGATCGGGACGAGCGGTCGGCGGTAGCGCTCCGACAGGATGCGATATTTGGCGTACCAGCTCAGGAGGGGAGAGACCAGGAACGACGCCATGCCCGAGGGGAGCATGCGCAGGCGCTCGTCGAGCAAGAGGAAGCGATGCTTCGACGCCGAGTCGCTCGCCGACTGGAGGAGATCGGCCAGGCCGACCTCCCGCGCGAGGTCGAGCGTGCTGGGGTTGTTGTCGGGGAAGCCGTTCGGCCCCGCCTCGATGGTGAACCCGTCGCGGCGGACGGTCTCGATGGTGCCGCCGGGCCGCGACGAGCGTTCGAGGACCAGCACCTCGGCGTCGGCGAGCTGCTCTTGCAATCGGTAGGCGAGCGACAGCCCGGAGATGCCGCCGCCGATGATGAGGATGCGCGTCACGCTTGGCCCTTGGCGGGGCCACGAGGCGATCTCGCCGGCTTCTCGGCTGCGGGCTTGCGGGGGCGGCGCGTACCCGTCGCTTTGGCGGCGGGGCGACCCGAACGCGGTTTGGATTTCGTCTCTACAGGTTCTTCTACAGGCTCAGGCTCCGGGTCGGACCAGATGCCCGCCCCGAATCCGGTCGGGTCGAGATCCGGCGGCGGGAGCGGCTTGCGCGGCGCGGGAGGCGGAGGAGCGGGCTGGCGTGGTGCCGACACAGGTGCGGCAGCGACCGGCTCGCGGAGCGGGGCGTACTTGGGCACGACGGCGATGGCCGGCGCGGGGCCGGGCGGGATTTCGACTGGCTCGAACTCGGCCACGGGAGCGGGGGCGGCCTCCTCGCCGTTGGGTTCGGTAGCAAGCCCGTTGCCGTTGCCACTGCCCCGTCGGCGACGGCGGCGCGACTTCTTCTTGGGTGCCGGAGGCGCGCCATCGACGGCGGACGGGAGGGCCGACGCGACCTCGCCCTTCACCATCGGGGCGGCCTCGTCCTCGTCCGGGCCGGACAGCAGGGCGACGGGCCGGCCGCCTCCCTCCATCTCACTGCCGAAGCGCGTCACGACATACGTCCGGCTACGCTTGTCCGTCTCCAGTTCGAGGATGCCCTCGCGCTGGGCGTCTTCGAGCAACTCGCTGAAGGTGCGGTAGCCGTGGTACGTCTCGTTGAAAGACGGCTTCTTGCGCTTGATCGTGTCCTTGACCATGCTCGACCAGAGCACCTCCTTGTTCTCGCGCCGCAGCGCCAGGAGCGACTCGAGGACGAGGCTGAACGCCTTGCGCTTTTGGTCGGAGAGGTTCGACGTGAGGGCCGGGGTGAGGGTGGGGGCCAGGCCGAGGTCTTCGTAGTAGATGAACTCGTCGCAGTTGTCGCGGAGCAGCTCGGAGGTCGAGTCGTGCATCCCCAGGCCGATGACGTGTTTGCCGAGTTCCTTGAGCTTGGACACGAGCGGGCTGAAATCGCTATCCCCGCTGACGATCGCGAAGGTGTTGATGTGTTCCTTGCTGTAGGCGAGGTCCATCGCATCGACGACGAGGCGGATGTCGGCGGAGTTCTTGCCGGTCTGGCCCCGGCGGGGGATCTCGATCAGTTCGATGGCCGCCTCGTGGAGGCCGTGCGTGAACTGGGCGAAGCGGTTCCAGTCCGCGTAAGCCTTCTTGGCGACGATCTTGCCTTTCTCGACGAGGCGCTCGAGAACGCGGACGATGTCGAATCGATCGCGCCGACCCTGGAATCCC
>JANXSH010001175.1 GCA_025356615.1 Planctomycetia bacterium
CGAGCAGTTCCGGCCCCTGGAGGTTCTCCTCGCGGAGGATCTTGTCGATTATCATCTGCTTCGAGAAGCTCTGGTAGTCGTCGAGTGCGCCGTAGATGTGCGGGCCGAAATACTCCGCGACGCCGAGCAACTCTGCCTCCCGGCGGACGTATGTCAGGTCGGTCCCGCTGGCGAGGTAGAGTGTCACGCCGCGCCGGCGCAGGTCGTCGAGTAGCGCGTGACTGCCGGGCACCGTCCATTCATCGGCGCGAGCCGAGCCGTTCGCCAGCGCGTCGTGTCGGCCCCGGATGCGGTCCATGAGCAGGTCGTGGTAGCGGTGCTTGTAGGCGACCGGCTCGAGCGGCGAGCCGCCGCGTTTGCGGACCTCGTCGGCGAGCCGGATCATCTGGTAGATCGTCTGCCGGCCGTTGAGGCGCATGACGAAGTCCTCGACGACGGCGGTCAACTCGACTTCCGTCTCGGCGGTGCCGGTCTGGCGCAACGCTTCGACCATCATCGGGATCATGACCTGCGGCCAGCCCTCGCGGATCACCGACAGGGTGCCGTCGAAGTCGAACAGGACGCTCCGAAACCTGCCGCGCGGCAGGTTTTCTCGCAACACTTCGATCTCGTCCGCGATGAACATGCTCGACCCCTCGCGCCAGCCACTACATCCCGCGTAGGCCGACCAGATTCCCGGCCACGCCACGCCCGGCCCGTGTATCCCCTCTCCCGAGAGGCTTCCTAGGAATGTTATAGTGAAGTGCGCGAGGCGTCCGTCTCGCCGGGCGGCTCATTCCTTTCCAGGGTCACTGCCATGCGTCTGACAGACTACCTGCGCGAGCAGTGCGTGTCGTTCCAGACCATCCTGCACGCGCCCGCGTTCAGCCCGGCCCAGCGGGCGCGGATCCTGCGCATCGACCCGCGCCACATCGTCCACGCGGTCTTGCTCGACGGCCCGATGGGGATGTTCGTCCACGTCCTGCCCGCGACCCACCAGCCGGACCTCGACGCCCTCGCGCGGGTGTGGGGCGCTCCCGTGCGCGTCGCCCGCAAGGACGAGGCGGCGGCGGTGTTCCGCGACTGTTCGTGGGGCGTCGTGTCGGCGTTCGGCAACCTCTACGGCCTGTGGACGCTGATCGACCGCACGATCGACTCGAACGGCTGGGTGATCCTCGAGGCCGACACGCCGGTCGATTCGATCCTGCTGGACGCGCTGGAGTATGAGCGACTATCGGGGGCGTTCGGCGTCTCGTGCGCCCGGCCTATCGAGGGCGGATGCCCGGACGGCAGGGCGAGGGCGTGATGGGTGGAGAGTCAGGCGACCGAAGGAGAGGTGTGGCTGTGTCGTAGGACGTGATCGTCTGCGCGGTTCCTCAGGTTCCCATTCGGGTCGCTTGTCCTGCCTGTTCGCCTGCGGCAGCGGATGCGAACCGCTACCTTCGAGCATGCGGGTCGCCGCCGCACTCGCGGATCGCAGAACTAAGGGCTGAACGGACCTGGCCTATGAGATCATGGTCCTTGTCGTGGTACATCTTCTCGAGGATGGGCAACGCTTCAGGGCTCTTGATCTCACCGAGCGCTGCGAGGATTCTAAGTGTGAAGTATCCTTCGCTGTTAGGCAGTAGCTTGACGAGACGAGGGACGGTCCCCTCCTCCTTCAATCGCTCCAGGTGTTGGACGGCCTTGATGCGGTCTTGGAGGTCCTTCCCCTCGTCCTCGGCGATAGTGAGCCATTGTTCCGCTTCAGGCGAAGGTTTATTCTGCTCGGCAATTGATGGCGGCATGCGATCATTTCTTGCACAGGATGTCATGAAGGGCAAGGCGCACAAGGCAACGAGCAAGAAGCGCAAGGCAACGAGCAATACGCCCCAACTGCGAGCGAAGCGAACGATGAAAGTCAGATAACGCATCGGCAGCCCTCCTGGGTGAACACGGAATTCAGCGGCAACTATATATCCGTATTGTTGAGACAAAATGACACATGATTCAGACCTGTATTCGTGACCGTCCCTTCGACTCGGTCATTCGAGCCCGCTAGCGAGTTGGCAGGCGGTTCAATCAGGCAGGGCGGAGGTTCCGCCAAATTTTTTGGCGTTAGGTTTTGTCACTTTGGCTTCTCCGTTCAGTTGGGCGTACTTGATTTCTGGTAGGGTATTGGCCTTCTGGATGAGTTTCTTGAACTGGTCTGATGCCTTGAGGGAGACATCAGTTGTCTTCGCGTAGAGCAACTCCACATTGGTAGTTTTGTCACTAGGGATCCGATACCCCCACTTGATGACCCCGAGGACTTCCTGACTATCGATCGCAAAGACGGCCGTTTCGAACGTGTGGATGATGTCCTTACCGTTGCGAGAGAGCCTAGTCAACCCAGGTTCATCCACCATGACTGCCTTCTTCTGTAAAGGCCCGTCGCCGACGGCACTAGTTCTATGATGGCGGCCCCAGTCATTGCCACTCCATATTGCGTTGTAGTAGGGTTGGTTTGCCCCGAATGCGATATCGAGGTGGTCACCCTTCTCTGGATCCAGATTCAGCTTCTTGTTGAACTCATCCTGCTTTTTCCCGAAGTTTTCCGAAATAGGTTCACCGCCCAGAGTCCGCTCCGTGACGACCTGAAGGAAGGCGATCCTCTCGGCGGGGTTATCTTTAGATGGCTTGAAGGTGATTGTGATATCCGCACCGCTGCCCCTCGGGTCGGGGGCGGTCAGATTCCAGATGAGATCCCCCTTCGTCACCTTCTCAGTGCCGGTTAGAGGGGCCACCACCTTGGGTTGCGCAGCCGCGACCACTCCATTATGAACCCACGTCATCCGTGCCGGGAAGGGCATATTGATCATCCCGCCGACGGCACTGCGCCAGAACCCTGCCCAGCGGGGACTTCCGACGGTTTCGACCTGAAACGTCGCACTCTCGCCGTAGGTCTTGTTCCCCAGCATCCGATATAGCCCGCCGCCTCCGACTACCGTTCCCTGCGAACTGGTGCCATCCCCCCAATCGAGGATCGGCGCAGGCGGCAGTGCGTTGTTCGGATCGACGATGATGCCGACCTGGGTATTGGTCAGCATCTCCCCGACCGTCGTATCGACTATCTGCCCATATACCTGGATCGGCTTCCGGGCCACGATCACCGTCTGAGTGGCGGTCAGCGTCCCCCCTTGGGGCGAGGTCGCGGCGACCGTCACGGCGTAGCTCCCCGGCACGGTGTAGCGGTGCTGGCCCCCAACCGAAAACGTGTTACCGCTCGCGTTGATGACGCCGATCCCGATCGCGCTGCCGTCGCCCCAGTTGATCGTCGCCGAATACGCCGATGGTGTAGTCCCTGCGAGGGTGCCGTAGAGCGAGACGTTCAGGGTCGCCACGTCGCCCGCCGCCACTTGGCCCACGGTCGCCGTGCCGCTCGCACTGACCGTCGCACCCTCGTTGTCGCGGATCGTCACGTTGAAGGCCATCGATCCAGCGGCGGGGAAGGTTCGGCTGGCATACACAGCAAGCTTGCCGCCCGCCCCATACACGGTTGCCACGCTCGTAGCGTTGTCGGCCCAAGTCACCGTGGCCGAGTAGCCCGATGCCAACTCGAACGGGTTCGGGTCGTCGAAGACCGCAATCGGATCGCTCCAGTTGTCGTTGAGAGTGAAGCTCGGGGACAGAGCCGTGGCCGTGAGGGCCGGATTGCTTACGGTCGCCGTGGAGTTGACCGTGATCGTCTGTAGGCTGCCCTGGGTGATGACGGCCTGGATTGTGAACGTCCCGGTTTGCGCGTATGTGTGGTTGCCGGTCACCTGGAAGTTGTTGTTCGCGCCAGCGATCACCCCGTCGTCGGTGGTGGTGCCGTCGCCCCAGTTGATGGTGGCCGAGTACGGCCAGTAGTCGGCGGGCGCTCCCGTCTGGAGGTCGGTAAAGGTCGCAACAACGGCGTTGCTGAACGCGGCCCCTTCGACGGCGTTGACCGCCGCCGTCGTGCCGGTTAACATCGGCAGGCGGAACGACCATTGGAACGACTGGCTCGCCGTACCGCCGTGGCCGTCGTCTGCTGTGACCGTGACCGCGAACGGCGTCGAACTATAGGAGGAATCGTAGAGTTGGCCGGAGAGGATCCCGGTCTGCGGGTCGATGCCGATCCCAGAGGGCAGGCCCGTCGCGGAATAGGTCAGGACATCGTGCTCCGGGTCGGTGGCCAGGAGTTGGACCGAGACCATCTCATCGACGTGGTTGATCTGGTTCCCAGGGTTGGACAGCGTGGGGGCAACATCGGACGAGTGGCCGATGGTCCAGGCGAAAGTCTGGCTATCGGACTGCGTCCCATTCGTGGCGCTGACGGTCACGGCGTAGGGAATCCCCTGGATCGCCCCGGCGCTGACCGTCCCCGAGATCAGGCCCGTGGCGGCGGCGATGCTCAGTCCCGCTGGCAAGCCGGTGGCCGAGTATTGCAGCGAAGCATTCAGAGAGTCGCGGGCCTGGACTTGCAGGGAGACGGCACTGCCGCCCAGCGTCGTCCGGTCCCCTGGGTTCGTCACCAAGACGTGCCGGACCGTCCACGGAATGATTCGAGAACTGCTGTTCCCCCCGTTGGAGATGTCCACTTCCGTGTTGTACGGCGTGTCTTGGGCGGCACCCGCGCTGATCGTGCCGGAGATCAGCCCAGTCGTGCTGTTGATACCCAGGCCAGGGGGCAGGTTGAGGGCACTGTAGGTAAGCGTCGCGCCGTGCGGGTCGGTAGCCGAGACTTGGAGCGAGACGGCATCACCCTCAGCGTTCCGCTGCGGCGGAACAGGGGTGGAGTCCGGCGGGGCGGTGGTGACTACCCACTGGAACGTCCCCGTCGTCGTGGCGATGCCGTCGTTCGCCGAGGCCGTGACGGTGTAGGTGCCCATCGTGTTGGCATCGACGGTCCCTTGCACCCAGCCGGTCGAAGGATCGACGGTCAGACCGGACGGCAGGCCGGTCGCTCCGAAGGAGAGTAACTCCCCGTCCGCGTCGGAGCCGGTCAGAGTCAGCCACGGCGACCCGCCTTCCAGCGTGGATTGGTTCGGGATCGCGTCGAGGACGGGGGCATGATTGGTGTTCGTGGCGTACCAGTCGAAGGTCGTCGAAGTGTACGCGCCCAAGGCGTCCACCAGGATGAGCGTGGGCGTGTAGTGCCCGCCGTTGAATTCCGCCGCGCGGAAATCGATCGTCCCGGTAATCAACCCCGCCGTGTTGATCGATAGCCCGAGGGGGAGGTTGGTGGCACCGTAGCTCAGCGACTGGCTTGCAGGGTCGGAACCGGAAACTTGCAGCGTGACGGAACTCCCTTCCGCCGATGTCCGTGTGCCCGGCGACGTGAGGATCGGCGACTGCGGCGCGACATGCGTCCAACTGAAGGAGGGTGTGTCGTTATCCGCAATCGTGACAGTAGCGACCGGGGACGAGCCGACCTGGTAGCCGGAGCCAGCGGTCACAGTCAAAGTGACCGATTCAGACCATTCGACCAGGTTGTCGTCATACGGCGTGACCATGACGCTAGCCGAAGACGAGCCAGCGGGGATGAGAACGCTGCCCGACAGCGCGACGAAATCGGACCCGCTCGTCGCCGTGCCTCCAACTGAGTAGTAAACAGTAATTCCCTGGGTGAAGTTGCCTGTCCGCGTGACGTTGAACGACCCAGGGATCGACCCGGCCTCGGAGGCGTTCGCGAAGGTTGCCACGTTGACCACCGGAGGCGGTGGGGCTGTCACGGTCAGCGTGACCGTCGCGGTATTCGAGGTCAAGCCACCCGCCGTCACACTGTAGGTGAAGCTATCGGTGCCGCTATACCCAGGCATGGCGGTGTAGGTGAAGGAGCCGTTCTGGGACAGCATCGCCATGCCGTGGCTCGCTGGACCGATCAGCGACGCCGTCATCGGCTGGCCGCCGGGGTTCGTGTCGTTCGCCAGCACGCCGGATGCGGGGACCGAGATCGTGCCATTGCTGACGGTGTACGCATCGTTGTTCGCCGTCGGCGGCGCGGAGGGCGGGTTCATCCCAGGCGGAGGCACGACCGGGGGCGGTGCGCTGGGGGCAGGGGGTGGGCTGCTGCTCGTCGAGAACGACGACTCCATCGGCGAGGCAGACGGGCCGCCGGATGCGCCCGCGCTCGGCGATGGCGTGTCCGCCGGGGGGCTGAAATGAGCGAGAAATGGTGTGGAGGATGCGAACAACTCGTCGTTCAGAGACGGGTCGAAGGCGATGGGGGCCGACTCTTGGGTGGCCGTGGCGACGCTCGTGAACGTCTCGCCGACGGGGCCGATCCACGAAGTCAGCGTGACGCCGGGGTCGATGCCGGGAAGGGTGTCATTCGGGACCGCGTCCACCAGCGTCGGGGCCGACGAATCCACGCCCTCGAACGCAAGGCTAAACAGCGACATGACTTGCGCGGGCATCGCCAGGATCAGCGCTTCGCCGAGCAGGTTCCCCGGCGCGAGCCGGTCTTCCAGACTCATGAGACGGAGCCGGGCCGAGGGAAGAGTATACCCCCCCCTGTAGCTCGCTTGGGTCCGCGATCGAAGATTCGTCGGGTGGTGTTTCGCATAAGCTCACTACGTTGAGAGAGTCGTGCATGATGAGAATGGTAGTGTAGCGATGTCATCGAGGAGTGGCAAGGCAGGGCCGTTCCTTTATTCAAGCGGGGGAAGGTCGAGAGCCTGCAGGGCTTCGGTAGGGCGTGCCGCCATCCTCTGCATGACCTCCGGCCTACTCTCCTTTGGTGCCGCCACCAGGGACACCAGGAAGATCACCAGGTTGCGCAGCGCCGCCATCACCTGCGGTGCGCTGCCCTTGCGCACCCGA
>JANXSH010001200.1 GCA_025356615.1 Planctomycetia bacterium
CGAAGAACGACTACCGATTCCGACAACTAATCCTCGAGATCGTCAAGAGCGACCCGTTCCTGAAACGGCGAGCCAAGGGAGCCGGAAAATGACACTGTTGTCCCGACGAACCGTCCTGCGTGGCCTCGGCGTGAGCCTATCGCTCCCGTTGCTCGAGGCGATGCTGCCGTCGCTCGATGCGGCCGCGGCGGTTGCGCCCCGGCGGATGGCGTTCCTCTACGTCCCCAACGGTGTTAATAACGCCAGTTGGTTCCCCAAAGAGGCAGGCAAGACGTTCGACCTGCCCGCGACGCTCGCGCCGCTCGAGCCGTACCGCGACCAACTCCTCGTCCTCAGCGGCCTGACCGCCGACAAGGCCCGCCCCAACGGCGACGGCCCCGGCGACCACGCCCGCGCCATGTCCGCCTGGTTAACAGGTGCCCAGGCGCGCAAGACCGCCGGGGCGAACATCCGTTCCGGCGTTAGCGCCGATCAACTCGCCGCCCAGAGCATCGGCAAGGCGACCAAGTTCGCCTCGCTCGAGATCGGCTGTGAGAGCGGCCGGCAGGCCGGCAACTGCGACTCCGGCTACAGCTGCGCCTACTCGTCCTCGATCTCGTGGCGCACCGAGTCGGCCCCCGTCGCCAAGGAGACGAACCCCCGGCTCGTCTTCGACCGCCTCTTCTCCGCCTCCGGCAAGGGCGACGCCGCCTCCTACAAGGCCGCCGCCTACAAGCGGAGCCTGCTCGACTACGTCAGCGAGGACGCCAAGTCCCTCAAGGGCCGACTCGGCGGCAGCGACCTCCGCAAGCTCGACGAGTACCTCGACGGCGTCCGCGAGATCGAGCGCCGACTCGAGCGCGCCGAGACGCCGACCGATAGCAAGGCACCCGCCGGGGCAAAGGCTCCTGCCAGCACGCCGAAGGATCGCGGCCAACACTTGCGCCTGATGGGCGACATGATGGCGCTGGCGTTCCAGGCCGACCTGACGCGGATCTGCACCTTCGCCTTCGCCAACGAGGGCAGCAACCGCTCCTACCGCGAGATCGGTGTCAACGAGGGCCACCACGAGCTATCGCACCACGGACGCAAGGCCGACAAGATGGAGAAGATCCAGAAGATCGACCGCTACAACGTCGAGGCGCTCGCCTACCTCCTCGGCAAGCTGAAGGCGATCAAGGAAGGCTCCGGGACACTGCTCGACAACTGCATGATCGCCTACGGGTCGGCCAACGGCGACGGCGACCGCCACAACCACGACAACCTCCCGACGCTCCTGCTCGGCAAGGGCGGCGGCTCGATCACCACGGGCCGACACCTGAAGTTCGACAAGAACACGCCCATCGCGAACTTGTGGCTGAGCATGCTCGACCGCATGGGCGCGAAGGCCGAGAAGCTCGGTGATAGCACCGGGCGGCTGAAGGATCTGGGGTGAGGCAGGCGTAAGGTCGCTCACGATGAAACCGACTGTGTACCTCGAAACGACGATCTTCGGCTACCTCGCCATGCGGGGCAGTCGTATGCTGCGCGTAGCGGCAAATAGCAGACGACGCGCGATTGGTGGGACGATCATCGCCAACGATTCGACCTGTTCGTCTCGCGTTTCGTCGTCGATGAATGTTCAGACGGCGATCCTGTCGCCGCCCAAGAGCGGATGGTCTACCTCGAAGGCGTTCGACTCCTCCAGATGTCGGATGATATCGACTCGCTGGCGGAATCGCTCTTGGCCGGTGTGCCGTTGCTCGAGAAGGCAAGAATCGACGCACTGCACATTTCCGTAGCTGCTGTGAATGGCGTACAATACCTACTGACGTGGAACTGCAAACACATCGCCAATCCGTCGATGCGACCGCGAATCGAGCAACTGTGCCGTGAGATGGGTTACGAGCCTCCCGTGATTTGCACTCCGCAAGAACTACTGGAGATCGACGATGCAACCTGACCCCTTTGTTGCCGAGATCCAAGAGATTCGGGGCCGTCTGGCACGCCGTTTCGGCTACGATATTCGTGCGATCGTCGATGATGCCCGAAAGAAAGACGCTCTCGGGGATCGTGAAGTCGTGCGATTGCCACCGCGCCGCCCCGTCAACTGGCCCCAAGACGTTCCAGAAGTCGCAGGCAAGTGATGAATCGACGAGAACGAGATGTCACCACTCCGAGGGAGGCGTTATGAAGTTTTCGGAAACGCTCGATGCGGTGATCGCCCTCGCGGAAACGATCCGCGACTACTGGAACGTCGAGTTGCCCAAACGGCATCCCGACTACCCGTGGGTTCACCCCGGTGAAGACTCGGGGCCGCCACCGCCGGAAGAAAAGATCCTGACGGACTTGCTTCTGGGCTTGCCGGAAGAGGACATCTATAAAATCGCCCTGGTCAAGTGCGTGGCGCAAGGGCGATTCGCCACGGACGACCTGACGGGGCACTACGAGGAGCTGAAGGAGATGTTCGGGGAGCCGGAAGAGGCGGTTACTCTGCTGGCGAATGCGGCATTGGCGGACTATTTGACGGACGGCCTAGCGGAATTGAAAAACGACCGGATCGATGTGGACCAACTGGCGTTCCTGTCCGTCAACTCACCCGTCTAGCGAGGGAAGGTCGTCGCTGTGGGTCTTCACGTCTATATTCCGCACTCCTGAAGGAGCCTCGAATTGCCCTCCAATGCCTATTCCGTTCATTTGAGGCAATTGTTATGCGACGCGGGCGAATTGGATGCCGCCCACGCTCAACTCAAGACGGGGAACCCAGGACGGCAGTACGGTCTCATGTCGCTGAACCGTGCTGCCGTCGTAATGAGCGTCTCGGCCTGGGAAGCCTATGTCGAGGAACTCATGAGGGAGTCGGTTCGGGCGCTTCTGCCTCCCGCGCCGCCCCTCGGTGCCTGGCCCGCACTGAATGCCTATGTGACGGGTCTGCTCGGGAACTTCAATACGCCCAATCCGGTCAACGTCATCCGACTCATTCGGAATTGTCTCGGCCTGGCAGATGTCTCGCTTTCGTGGATGTGGCAGAACTGCACGTCGGCGAAGGCAGTGCAACGATTGACGGAGGCCATGACATTCCGTCACGAGATCGCGCACGGCGTCAACCCGCGTCCGACGATCCACAACTCCTACTCGATTCAGTTGCCGGATTTCTTTTTGCGATTAGCACGTTGTACCGATAACGCCGTCCGCCAACAGTTGGTCAGCGTTCATGGTCTCACTACCCCCTGGCCACCTTAGAGTTTGGTCGGATATCGCTGTTATCCGTGGTGGCCTTCTTGCCGTATTTGTCGTATCTCCCTGGACTCGAAGCTGATGTCATCTCTCCGCCAGGCCGTCCTCGATCTGTATCGTGACGTGGACCGCGAGGTGGCCGCCGCCGGGCCGGTGTGCGTCGCCAGCGGACGTTGTTGCCGATTCGCCGAGTATGGGCACACCTTGTTCCTGAGCAACCTCGAGGCCGATGTCCTGCTCGAATCCGCGCCCCCGTATGACCCGGAGGCAGTGACCTCCGCGTTCTGTCCGTTTCAGCAAGGCACCCTCTGCACGGCCCGCGAGCCGAGGCCGCTCGGCTGCCGCGTCTACTACTGCGACCCCACGTACACCGAGACGTGCCACTCGCTGAGTGAGAAGTATTTGCGGCGGCTCAAGAACCTGGCCGAGGAACACGGCGTAGGCTGGAATTACGCGCCGCTGCATGTGTTCCTGAAGGAGGGGCCGCCGGTGGCGTCAGCCCGGCATGCACTGACGCTGGTCGAGGAGCACTAATTCCCGCACAGACCCTTACTTCTTCTTGCGCTTCCAGGTGACGACGAACAGGTTGGTATTCGGCGACGAGCCGATCTGTGTCGGGCGGTCCTCGCCCGGCGTCTGGTGTCGGCAGACCTTCAACGTGTCGCCGTCCAACTCGTAGATGCCTTTGCTCAATTTGGGTAGCTCGGTCCCGTTGGGGAAATACATGTCGATGGCCTTCGGATCCTTCGTGGGGTCGATCTCGAGCCTCGTCTCGTGAGTGGTGTCCTTCACCTTGACGATGTATTTGTCCCCGCGAATGGTCATGGTCGTGCCCGCGAGCTTCTTCTCGGGGACCGTCTCGCCGTTGACCTCCAGCCCGACCATTTCCCAGGTGCCCTGGAGGCTCTTCAGTTCCTTCTTCGCATCGACCTTCGGCTTATCGGCTGCGACGCACAGGGCGACCACGAGGACGAGGATCGCTTTGACTTTCATGGCGTCTCCAGGGATGATTGATCTGAGCAACTTATTCGATGCGCCCCGTGTCGATCACCCCTTGCGGTCGCCCGAACGATCCGATTCTCGGGGGCGCGGCTCGAGGGGAATGTAGTCGTAGTAGCCCCCGGCCCTTGGCGTGGGCGTCAGATCGACTGCGGGGATCGGTGTATCCTCCTCGAACTTGGAGGGAGACCACGCGACGGGCGTCTCGGGGGCGACGGGTCGTCGCCGGACGATGCGATCGGATGAGGAGGTGGCGAGCGCGACGCGAAGCTTGTCCTCCGCCTTGCTGGGAGATTCCATCTCGAAGAGTATGTGCATCGCGATCGAGCGCTGAGGCGTACCGGGCGGGAAACGGTGGTCGAAGCGCCACCGGGCCAGGCGGGCGACGATGATTTCCCAGGCGAGGTAGACCGCAACGAGAGCGCAAAACGCGCCGCCCGCGAGGACGAGCGATCGACGCCCGGATAGCTCGAGGCCGAGCCAAAAGGTGAAGAAGACGACGGGGACGAGGGTAATGAGGCCAAGGGGAAGGAAGGTCGTGACGCGCGCGATCTGGCGGTCGAGCGGTTCGAGTATTTCTCGGAGGGCTTGCTCGACTGGCTTTTCGTCGGTGAAGAGAGAGTCGTTCATGGCCTCACCCGATACGGGAGTGCCGACGATCGTTCACATTTTCATTCTATCGGAGTGGAGACAAATTACATCCTCGAAATCGTGAGAGGATGCGTCCGGGTCAGGGCTATTCCTTGTTTGGTCTTGGGCGGATACGGGCAAGAGAGTAAATCGGGGGACGCCCAATCCCGTCGGCAAGGAGGCTCGCATGTCCCCCATCCCCCTCGTCGAGGCCCTCGGCTCCGTCCCAGATCCCCGCAGTC
>JANXSH010001240.1 GCA_025356615.1 Planctomycetia bacterium
TGACCCTCGAACCGGTGCCGCCTCTTCCCCGTGGCGGCGTCCCAGACGTGGACACCTTGATCATGGGTGTCGCCGGCCAGCCACTTGCCGTCGGGTGAGAAACGGACGGAGAAGAAGTATCCAACCGCATCGATCGGCCGCAATTCGCGGCCGGTGGCCACTTCCCACAACCGGACCGGCCGCCCGTCCTTCTCGTGCGCGGCGGCCGAGGCCAGGGTCTTGCCGTCTCGCGAGAAGTCCAGCGACTCGACGCCCCCGGCGTGTCCCTCCAGCCGCCGCAGCACTTTCCCCGTCGCCGCGTCCCAAAGGCATATCGTCTTCCCGCCCCCGGTGGCCAGGGACTTCCCGTCCGGGGAGAGGGCGAGGGCCGAGAGGGTCGTCCCGGCGGGGTCCCGCAGTGCGGGCAGCTCCCGCCCGGAGGCGAGGTCCCAGAGGCGGACGGTGCGGTCGTAGCCGACCGTGGCCGCCCGCTTGCCGTCCCGTGCGACCGCGATGCGGGTGACGCCCCCGTCGTGGCCTTGCCGGGGAGAGAGGAGCTTGCCGGTCGCCGGATCCCACACGCGGATGGTATGGTCGAGGCTCGCGGAGGCCAGCGCCTTGCCGTCGGGCGAGAAGGCGACCGATGTCGCCTGCCGGCCGTGGCCGCGCAGGGTGCGCAGCGCCTTGCCCGTGGCCGACTCCCACAGGCGGATCGTGCCGTCCTGGTGGGCCGAGGCGAGCACCTTCCCGTCGCCGGAGAACGCGACGCAGCGGACGCCCCCCGCGCGAAAGCCTCGAGCCTTGGAGGAGGCGTCGAGCGGGGCGTCGGGGTCGTCCGCGACCTCGATCACGAGGCGTTCCTTCCCGTTGGCCGTGTCCCACAGACGGATCGTCGCATCGTGGCTGCCCGAAGCGAAGAGCTTCCCGCCCGGTCCGAAGGCCACCGCCGCCACGCCGCCCCGGTGGCCCCCGAAGTCGAGCAAGACCTTCCCCGTGGCGACATCCCAGACCCGCGTCACGCCGGGGCGGTCAGGGCGCTCGTTCCCGAAGCCGGTGCCGGCTGCGACGAGCCTCCCGTCCGGGGAGAAGGCGACGGACTCCAGACTCGTCCTCACGCCGGCCGGCGCGAGGGGGCCGAGGCGGCGGACCTCCGCCCCGGTAGCTGCGTCCCAGAGGCGGAACGTGCCGTTGCTCCCCGCTGTCGCCAGGAGGTCCGCCTTCGGGGAGAGGGCCAAGCGACTGCCGCGCCTACCGAGAGTCACGACCCGCATTTTCCCGCTGGACACGTCCCAGATGCGGACCACCCCGTCGAAGTCCTTGGTCGCCAGGGTCTTACCGTCGGAGGAGACATCGACCTTGGCCACCCCCCGGCTATGCCCCTCGAACCGCCGCAGTTCCTTGCCCGTGGCCGAATCCCAGAGGCGGACGTTGCCGTCCCAGCACGTCGAGAGGAGGCCCTTGCCGTCCGGCGTGAAGGCCACGCACCCCACCCCGCCCGGCGACCGGAGGCGGACGGTCCCCAGGCGCTGGATCGCCCCGTCGGGGAGCGGGTCGCCGAAGCGGTCCGCGCGGACGGCGTGACCTTCCTTCGGCTTCGCCTCGGACGCGGGAGTCGGCCCGCCCCGCGCTTTTTTCTCTGGCTCTTTGGCCGTCTGATACGCCAGGGCACCCGCCCCCGTAACCAGCGCGCCAAGAAGGAGCGCGCCCGCGATCTTCAACCTCATCATGGAAATCCCCCTTAGCCCTGCGGCGACCACGCCCGTGAAGGCGACCGGTGCCGCCCCGGCGGCCTTGGAACACACGAGTTCGAGACCGGCCCGCACGGTCAGGCTCACAAGCGGGGCCGGTACCGCACCGGGTGCATTCGAGGCGGAAAGCAGGGTGGTGAGCGCGCCGGTCGAGACCGTAATCCCCCGGCGGACCAGCCGCGCGCGGAGGAGATCCCGGCCGCGCGCCAGGCTCGAGGCGACGGTCCCTCGGGGGCAGCCGAGTTGCCGGGCGGCCTCCTCGACGGTCCGGCCCTCGAAGTAGCAGAGGAGCAAAGCCGCCCTGTATTTCGCGGGAAGTCTCGCCAGCGCCTCGTCGAGTTCGGCCCGTAGCTCCCCGGCGACCGCCTGCGCCTCGGGTCCGGCCCGTGCGGCGGCAGCCGGCGCGGGGCTAACGAAACTTCGACGGCTCGCGGCCCTTCGCCTGACCTTCAGGGCGGTCCGGAGGGCGACCCCGTAGAGCCAGCTCCCGAGCGACCCCGGCTTGCGGACGGAGGACGCGCTACGGGCCAGGAGGAGGAAGGTGGCCTGGAAGGCGTCTTCCGCGTCCTGCTCGTGCCGTAGCACCCGTCGGCAGACGCCCAGGACCAGGGGGCCGTGCCGCCGAAGGATCGCCTCGAACGCGGCCTCGTCCCGGCGGGCGACGTAGGACTCGAGGAGTTGCCCGTCCGCCATCGCCGCGCCATCGGGTGCGAGCGCCGCCCTACGGAGGTGCCGAAGAACGGCGGCTAGTCGTGTGTTCGCCATGCGTATCGCCCCTGGGTTCTACCTTGATAGTACCCGTGCGCCCCTTAACGTATCCACGTTTTTCGGAACCCTCTCTCGCCTCATCACGCGCCAGCGCCAGAACCCCATCGCCGACACGACACCCACGATCGACCCGATTCCCAGGATCCGATACCACCAACGGGTTCGCCGACCCGTCGGGCCTCGAGGCGTCATGGCCCCCTCGAATGCTCTGCGAAATCGGGTTCGCGGAATCCGGCATCGGGCCACGAATCGGATGATGGTATTCCGCCCCGAGATGTTTGCCACGGATCCGCTCTCGCCGACTCGCTCCGCTACGAGACGACGAGGTCGCGCGGCTGGATGTCCATATAATGGTGAAGAGAGACAGAGACTACCCCCATCACCCGAGGATAACCGCGATGTCGGCCAACGCCGTGCAGCCCGAGAAGATGGAATTCAAGACCGAGTTGAAGCAACTGCTGCACCTCATCACGCACTCGCTGTACTCGAACAAGGAGATCTTCCTCCGCGAACTGATCAGCAACGCCTCCGACGCGATCAACAAGATCAAGTTCGACTCGCTCGACCACGAGGAACGGCTCGAGGGCAACAAGGACTGGAAGATCAAGATCACCCTCGACAAGGCCGCCGGCACCCTCACGGTCTCCGACAACGGCATCGGCCTCTCGCGCGAGTCGGCCGTCGAAAATCTCGGCACGATCGCCAAGTCCGGCACCCGTGCCTACCTCGAGCAGTTGAAGGGGCAGCAACAGGCGGGCCAGCGGCCCGACCTGATCGGCCAGTTCGGCGTCGGCTTCTACTCCGCGTTCATGGTCGCGGATCGTGTCACGGTGCTGTCGCGCACGGTGGGGAGTCCCGAGGGCGTTCGCTGGGAGAGCGACGGCCAGGGCGAATTCACCATCGAGCCGTTCGACCGCCCCGCGCGCGGGACCGACGTGATCCTGCACCTCAAGGAGTCCGAGTTGGAGTTCCTCGACCCGTGGCGGTTGCGGTCGATCGTCAAGAAGTTCTCCGACTTCCTCGAGCACCCCGTCGTCATGGACACCGAGGAGGAGGAAGAGGGCGGGGAGAAGAAGACGACCGAGGAGGTCATCAACTCGCGCAAGGCGATCTGGCTGCGGAGCAAGTCGGACAACACGGACGAGGAATACAAGGAGTTCTACAAGACGATCTCGTCGGACTTCAACGACCCGGCCAAGTGGATACACTACACCGCCGAGGGCAACCAGGAGTTCCGCGTCGTCGCCTTCCTGCCCGCCGAGAAGCCGTTCGGCATGCAGTTCGGCGAGTACGAGTGGGGCCTCCGGCTGTACATCCAGCGCGTCCTCATCATGGACAACTGCGAGGCGCTCCTGCCGGGCTACCTGCGGTTCGTAAAGGGCGTCGTCGATTCGAGCGACCTGCCGTTGAACATCTCGCGCGAGCTGCTCCAGGCGAACCCGTTGCTCGAGCAGATCAAGACCAACGTCACGCGCGCCATCCTCAAGTCGATCGACGATTTCAAGACCGACGACTACGACAAGTACGTCAAGTGGTTCGGGGAGTTCGGCTCGATCCTCAAGGAGGGGCCGGGCCGCGACTTCGCGAATCGCGAGAAGATCGCCGACCTCTTCCTGTTCGAGTCCATGAAGACGCCTGCGGGCGAGTTCACGACGCTGGCGAAATACCTCGAGGCGATGCCCGAAGGTCAAGAGGCGATCTACTACCTGACCGGCGACACGCGCGAGCAGTTGGAACACTCCCCCTACATGGAGTCGTACCGCGACAAGGGGCAGGACGTACTCCTGCTCACGGACCCGATAGACGAGTACATGATTACCAACCTCCGGGCCTACAAGGGCAAGAACCTGGAGGCCGCCGACCGCGCCGTGGCGTCCGACACCGTGGAAGCGTCCGAGAAGGAGAAGTACGCCAAGCTGCTCGAGGCGATGAAGGCGAAACTGCCCGAGGTGGTGGACGTGCGGCTGACCTCGCGCCTCAAGGAGAGCGCCGCCTTCCTCGTGACCGAGGGCCAGCTGTCGGCGAACATGGAGCGCCTGATGCAGCGCATGGGCCGCGACGAGGGCGGCACCGCGAAGCGCGTTCTCGAGTTGAACGGCGCGCACCCGGTGGTGGCGAACCTCCTCCGGCTGGTCGAAAAGGATCCCGCCGACGCCCGCATCGAGACGCACGCGCGGACGCTGTACGACCTCGCGGTGATCGCCGAGGGGTCGCGCGTCAAGGATCCCACCGCGCTGGCGAAACGCATCGCGGAGATGCTGGTGAAGGACGCGGGATGAGGAGGCTCTAGCATGCCCAGTATCCCAGAGTACCTCGATCGTGACATCTTCACGATTGCCCAACTCCTTTCGCCCGAGGAGTGTGCCGCTCTCATCAGCCGAGGAGAATCGCTCGGCTTCGAGGCCGCTTCCGTCACGACGGGAAGCGGCCCGAAGATGCTCACCGGGATCCGCAACAACGATCGGGTCGATCTCCTCGACGACGATCTCTTGCAAACCCTTTGGGGCAAAGTTTCGGCCGTCATGCCGCGCGAGATGGACGGCTTCCCAATAGTCGGCCTTCACCCCCGCCTGCGATTCTATCGCTACGACCCCGGTCAGCGATTCAAGAGACACAGGGACGGGCGTGTCTACACGGAAGCCGGAGAGGTGAGTCGCCTGACACTGATGATCTACCTCAATGAGGGAGCATCAGGCGGCGAAACGATCTTCACGAATTATGACCTGACCGGACCCGTCTCTCAGCTTCGGACGATCGTCGTAACCCCTTCCCTGGGAATGGGACTCTGCTTCCTCCATGAGTTATGGCACGAAGGAGCGGAGATCGTTTCGGGTCGAAAGTACGTCCTCCGCGCCGATGTATTATTCAAGGGCGAACCGAGTTGAACACCTAGGACCGACTGCACGCGCGGACGCTGTACGACCGAGGGGTCGCGCGTCAAGGACCCCACCGCGCTGGCGAAACGCATTGGTGAGATGCTGGTGAAGGACATCGGGTAAGCCCCGACACGGAGGCGAACTGAGGGGGTTGCCTCCTTCGTTTCTTTTCGAGTCCGGCTCCGCGCGATCCCAAAAGTTTACCACACTCGCCGGGATAATCGTTAAACTCGTCCCTTCAGTAGTATATATTCAACCCCTACAATCCAAGCCGGGATCCTGGATCGCCGACCATCTGGGTACGATAATGCCGTCGCCATCGTGGCGGCCTAATCCACGCTGGCTGTCAACCAAGAACCCCAACCGGTGCCCACCCTGTACACGATCACCGTTGACACCGAGGAAGAATGGGACTGGAACTCCGGCTGGCCGACCGAACGTTTGTCGGTCTCGAACATCGAAAGCTTGGATACCATTGACGACTTGGCCAGCGGGAGCTTTCTCGTACCATTCCCCCAACTCAGCGAGACCCTCAGTGATCGGTTGCGCGGATGATGAAGCGTGAGTTCACTGAGTAGGAACTCGGTCAGGTTCCCTGATCTCGAGTATCGAGGCTGACTGAGAACCTGGGAGGTTTCTCAGAAGTGCCGTATTCCATAGGTAGTACCATCCGTTTCAATAACCCATTCTCGAGTTCACGAGTGATGCCATGCACATTAACAATATCAGGGTAACACGCGACAACGGGTTCACTCGGTTATCGGCCGATTTGGCGTTCGATTCTCCCGCGTTCGGTACGTTGACTCCTTTCTATGAAGTGCCCTCTGATTTCGATTCGTTTCTCGACGCTGGCGGGTATTGCTTTCTCGTCGCGGGGCTTCTTCTGGCCATGAAAGCCGGTGAGCCAATCTGGTATGACGGTCCTATCGACCACATGGCGTGGAGGAAGATCGAACATTTTCAACGCATTTTTCACTGCTGGTATCCTGAGTTTTCGGTCGTCCCGATTCACATCCGGACGATCTCTGACGATTCACCCTCACTACAGAAGAGGCGACGAGGTGTATTCTTCAGTTCCGGCATCGACTCGATGCATGCGGTGCATCGTGTCAAGCAGTTCCCTTTCTATCAGCGGCCTCATGACAAGGGGTGCCTTATCGTCATCGAGGGATTTGACCTCGATAGCCCCAAAAGCGTCGATCGAGTAAATGCAACAGCAAATGTCGTAGCCAGTGAACTGGGTTGGGATGTCCTTAGTGTTCGGACCAACCTGAAGAGGGATGTTCTGGAAAGACACACGAAGTGGGGGAAACATAGCCATGGTGTTGGCTTGGCCTCTGTCGGCCATTCAGTTGCCGCAGGCTTCGATGCTGTTCATCTGGGCGGGACCATCCCCTCCGATATATTCATGCCGTGGGGATCGTCAGAACTGACGGACTCGCTTTGGTCCAATTTGGGCTTCGAGGTGATTCACGTTGGAGCTGATTGTTCTCGGATGAAAAAGCTGGAGGAAATGGCTGAATGGAACACTTGGCTTTCGCATTTACACGTCTGTTTTTTCAACGACATCGAGGACGTACCGAACTGTGGGAAGTGCGAGAAGTGTGTGCGAACGATAGTGTCGCTCAAAGCATGTGGCTTGTTCAGTCGGGCCTCCGCGATTTTCCCAAAGGGATGTGAGGACCGATTGCCGAGCCTTATCAGCCAATTTTGGATCACTGCACCTTACTTGATTCGGGGATATCAGGAAGCGGCTGAACGACTCCAGAATCAACCTGGCGAGGCGAAATTGGTTCGGGCCATTCGGAAAATGGTGGGACGCCAAAATTCACCGCTTAGAACGGCCCTGCGAGAAATGGATAGGCAATACACCGGTGGCATAGTTGCCAAGATTCAAACCCGAATATGGCAATTGCTCCGCAGGAAGTGACTGCACCGCCGCCTGTCTGGCTCAACTCCGGGCCGCCAAAGCGAAACCGTATGCGACCGATCGCTCGCGCCGCATCCCCGGCCTGGACAGCGAACAAGACGAGTTCATTCGTCCCAAGACCTGGTACAAACGGGTCGTCTTCGAGACTCTCGCCGCCCTCCCCCAGTTCGACTGGCTCAACCATCGCCACATCCTCCACCGTTGGGTCCGCGAATCCGAAGCCGAACATCGACACTGGACGGATGAATTGCTAGCGGGACTGACCCAGTACGGGCTGGATAAGAAACTCCGCCGATTCCACCACCACGAGACCCACGCGGCCAATGCGTTCTTCTCCTCTGGATACGATCAGGCTCTGGTCGTCCCGCTGGACGGCTACGGCTCTGGCTGCGCCGGGGGCGTCTACGTCGGGGACGCGCAGGGTGTCCGCGTCCTCCATCGCTTTCCGTTCCCGAACTCCCTAGCACTACAGCGCGTGTTTAGATGATGCACCCATGCCGCCGCTTCTTGTGGGAGCGCGTGGCCTGCTCGTTTCGCCGCTGGTGATAGCGGATTCCCTCGCCCACATGACTCGTCTCCGGCGTCCCCCGCCGACGACGAAATAGGATCGCGCACCGCACGTTCGACGCCCGGCA
>JANXSH010001243.1 GCA_025356615.1 Planctomycetia bacterium
CGTCGAACACAAGGAGAAGCTCAAACGCCTCCGCGCCGAGGTCGATGTGTTGACTTTGACGGCGACGCCGATCCCCCGAACGTTACATTTGTCGCTATTAGGGATCCGCGACATCTCCAACTTGGAGACGCCGCCGCCCGACCGCCTCGCCATCGAGACGCGCATCGTGCGGTTCGACCCGACGCTGATCCGCAACGCGGTGATGCGCGAACTGAACCGAGAGGGGCAGGTCTACTTCGTCCACAACCGCGTCCACGACATCGAGCAGGTCGCGCGGAAGCTGCAAGAGATCGTCCCCGAGGCGAAGCTCGCCATCATCCACGGGCAGATGACCGAGGGCGCGCTCGAGCGAGGCATGAAGAAGTTCGTCCGGCGCGAGGTGGACGTGCTGCTGGCGACGACGATCATCGAGAGCGGCCTGGACATCCCGACGGCGAACACCATGTTCATCAACGAGGCCGACCACTACGGCCTCGCCGACCTGCACCAGCTGCGCGGGCGCGTGGGCCGATACAAGCACCGGGCGTATTGCTACCTCCTGCTCGACGGGCAGAAGAGCATCAACGAGGCCGCGACGAAGCGACTCAAGGCGATGGAGGAGTACCGCTCGCTGGGGGCCGGCTTCAAGATCGCCCTGCGCGACCTCGAGATTCGCGGCGCGGGCAACATCCTCGGCAACGAGCAGAGCGGCCACATCGCCGCCGTCGGCTACGAACTGTACTGCCAGTTGCTGGAGAACGCCGTCCGGTCGCTAAAGAAGCAGCCCGTGCGGTCGCCGCTGGAGGTGAACATCGACCTGCCCGTCGAGGCGTACCTGCCGCGCGACTACGTCCCCGGCCAGAAGTCGCGCGTCGAGACGTATCGCCGTCTCAGCCGGGTCAAGACGCTGGATCGCATGAACGAATTCCGCGCCGAGTTGCGCGACCGATTCGGCCCGGTGCCCGAGGTCGCCGAGTGGTTGATGCGCCTGCAAGAGTTGCGCATCATGTCGGTGGAGTGGCGCATCGCGAACGTCCGCCTCGAGGGGCCGAGTGACCCCAGCCTGGGGCCGACGTGGCTGGTGCTGGGCTACAAGGGTGAGCGGAAGGTGAAGCAGATGAAGGCGAGGACGCCGGACTTGCGCATCGTCGATGAGAAGGATGCGTACTACAAACTCGTTCCGGGAGAGGTGAACCCGGAGGGGATGTACCGGCGGACGCGGTGGCTGTTACGCGGGGAGTGAGGTCAGAAGTGCAACGAGAACTTCCGTCCTGGGCCGTCGAGCATCATTCGGCATCCGATCAACACGTCGAGGCCGATGAGGGCGTCGATTTCGGGGATGTCGATCCCGATCACCTTGACATCTGGTGGGGAATACTCGATCTGGCTGCCGTTCGTGCGGTTCAGAATGGTCAGGCTCACCTCGTAGTACCCCACATCGACTTCTCCGCCGATGCCGAGCGTCTTCAACTCGTCCAGCGGCAGAATTCCGAGTTCGTCCAAGATTCTCAGGGATACCCCGCTGACGTTCGTCCCAGTGTCGATCAGACCTTTTCCCGATCTCGGCGTGGGCCAAGGCTCGCCCGCAGCAGCGAGCGCGGCAAGATCGTTAGCGCCCGGAGCGATCATCACATCGACGATCATCCCGTTCAGGTCGAAGGGGAAACTGAGTTGCGGCATAAGGTGATCCGAGAGGAAAGACGATAGACCGGCTCCGTTTCGCTCACCTGGTGAATCATCGGAGAGCGTTCACGATACGTCGAATAGGCGAGCCGAAGTGCTGCTTGACGATCCACGAAAACTCCGACGATTTCCTCATTCGCGATTAGTACCCACTTCCCCTCGTGTCCTTCCTCGAGCAATCGTCCCACCTGGCGGATGTACACATTCCAGGACCGTGCGAGCGGAGTGCCGGAAAGGTTTTCTTTCAACGCGGTGTAATGGATCGTAGGCAACGGGTTGGGTGAGGTTCGAGGGAGAGGCGAGTTCCCATCCGCCACCTCGCGCTGGAGCCGCTCGTACAACTCGGTGATATCTTCGTCCATGCGTCAATCCTCCTATCGGGCCAAGATACCTGCCCTGGGTCGGGAATTCCATCTCACTTCCGCGTCGCCTCCTTCAACGTCGCCTTCACCCCGTCGATGATCGTCTCCTCGATCCCCGGCGCCCACTTGGTCGGCTGGCCGTAGTAGATTTGCGACGAGTCCCCCTCGTAGCCGCCCTCGGCGAGGACTCGCTTCGACGGGATGTAGGCCATCACGTCGTTGGCATACGCCGTGATCCAAAGGGCGCGGCCCTTCGGCAACTCCTTTTGGAGGCGTAACGAATAGTCCACGACGACCTCGCCGCCGAGCGCCACCCACGTCACTTGGTCGCCGAGCTGCCAGACCTGGATGGGGTAGTGGCGGTAGTGGTCGTCGAGCTTGCCCTTGTCGTCGAGGGTCTTCTTCAGCTTCTCCGCGCGCTTGCGGACGGCGTGACTGCCGCTCTTCAGGTCGGCGGTGATGGCCTCCTTCGTGGGCAGCGTGCCGAGGGGGATCGCGACGAGGCGATACTTCGCGACGAGGTCGCCCTCGATCGGCGTCATCTTCGCACCGAGGGCGTCGTTGACCGCGCCGGCGAGTTCCTTGCCGTACTTCTTACACAGCTCGATCTTACTGCGCGGCAAGGGGTTGATGTCACCGGCGCAGCCGCTCCAGAACATCGCGACGGCCCCCTTGTGGCGGGCCTCCAAGTCGAGCATGGCGAACCCGGCGTAGTCGCCGCTCCAGCGCTCGTACTGCATCGTCGTGTTGTGGCAGGCGTAGCCGAACACCAGGGCGACGACCTTGCCGGCGGCGTTCCGCACGCGCAGGATGGGGACGCGGTGATCGACGGGGCCGTCGGGGTTGGCCTCGTTGAGGACGCCCTTGGGCGTCGGTTTGCGCCGATTGACGGCGAAGCGCGCGGTTCCCATGCCCACGTCGAGGCTGGCCGGCGCGAGCTTACCCAGGGCCTCGACGATGGCCTCGACCATCCAGGCGCGGAGCTTCCGAGTGTAGGGCGCGACCTTCTTCATCTCCGCCTCGGGGATGGCGTACATGTCCTGAAGGTTGTCCTCGATGACCGGGCCGCAGTGCGTGTGCGAGACGGTAATCATGAGCCGCTCGCGCGGCAGGCCGGTCTTCTTCTTGACCTCGGCGGCGATGTCCTCGGTGAGGGCGCGCGGCACGCCGACGAGGTCGCTCGTGAGGATCACCGATTTCGCCCCCGTCGGGTCTTGGAGGGCGAGCGCCTTGACGGTGAGGTCGTGTTCCTTGGTCGAGGCCGGCCCCTTGCGGCCCGCGTACCCGGCCATCCACATCGGCTCCGACGGCGTGATGACGCGGACGGCGACGCCGGCCTTCCAGCCGGGGGCGTCGGCGGCGGAGAGAGGGATTGGCAAGGTGGCAAGGTGACAAAGGGACAAGGTGAGGAGGCAGGAGAGACGCATGGGGGCACCTGGGGGAGGGAGGGCGAGGGGTTCGTATCGGTGTACTAAAGTGGGGACGGCTGGACAACGGCGGTGCGGGCGCTTACGCTGGGAGTGGTCTCGCGGTCGAACTCATTCCAGCGGAGTCGAGACATGCGTTCGCGAACCTTTATCCCCCTGGTCGTGGCGATTCTCCTCCTCACCGTGTCCCTGTATCACCTTGTCACCGTGTCATCTCACGGTGCCGCACCTCCCCCTCGGGAGTGGGGGTCGGTCAAAGGCCAGGTCGTGTGGACCGAGAAGGTGATTCCGAAGAATCCGCCGGTTGCTGCGCCACTCGCTGCGGCGCTCGCGGGGGGGCCGGTCCTGGCGAACAAACTCGTCGTCAACCCCAAGAACAGGGGAGTCCGCTGGGTTCTCGTCTGGCTGGCGGACCCGAAGGACGCCAGGAACTCGAAGTTCGTACCGCCCATTCACCCTTCGCTTGCCAAGCCGCCCCCCAACGTCGTGATCGATTCGCCACGCGCGGAGTTCAGGCCGCGTGTCGTGGGCCTGTGGGGGAAGCAGAATCTCCTCTACGAGAACAATGGCCCGGTCGCGCACAACCTCGTTATGACCTCGATCGGAGGAGGCCCGCGCGTTCGCGCACTGGTCCCACCAAATCTGGATGTGACGATCAACGGCTTCGTCCCGAAACTGGTCCCGACGCCTTTCTCGTGCGGCGTCCACCCCTGGATGAAGGGCTACCTCGGCTCCTTCGCCCATCCGTATTTCGCCGTCACCGACGCCGACGGTAAGTTCGGGCTCGAGAACGCGCCGGCGGGTAAGTTTCAGCTCGTCCTCTGGCACGAAGGGGTCGGCTTCCTCACGATGACGAGCCGGGAGTTACGCGGCAAGGTCATCGAGATCAAAGGCGGGGGCGTCACCGACGTGGGCAAGGTCGGGATGAAGCTGGTGGAGGATTGACGCGGGAGGACGGGTCTGGGAACGCCCGCTCACTCCGTCGCCATGTCTTGCATGATCTCCCAGTAGGCCTCGTACACCTCCTCGGTGAAGCACACCACATGCAGCCGCTCCACCGACTCGTTGCGCTCGAGGAATCTGCGGATCGGGGCGAGGGCGAAGGGCAGCACGGCCTATCCCGAGGAGACCTCGGGGTCAGCCGTCCTGCCATTGGGCGGATGCTCATCGTACCCGCGAGCCGTGCAGGTGGCCGGGGCCGTCGGGGTTGCCGTCCACCGAGCTATAGACCGTGCCGTCGATGTCGTAGTACGTCGGGTCGTTCGGGAGGGTGCCCTCGAACTGGTGTTTTCCCCAGCTGAAATGAATGCTGATGCTGCCATCCGCCTCGTAACGGAGGGTGCCGGTCACCGCCTGCTTGTCGTTCCAGGTGCCGGTGAAGGTGGCAGTCCCGTCGGCCAGGTTGTTCTGCGTGGCGATCTGGAGCGAGAAGTTATGGCCGCCGGACGGCATCTTCCACTTCATCCCGGTGAGGTCCGGGACGACGACGACCTGGTCACCGACCGTGAAGCCGGGGGCGTTCATGGCACCGTAGCTATAGACCGTGCCCTCGATGTGGTACGCTCCGGGGTCACCTGAGATGGTGCCCATGAAGATGTGGTCGCCCCAGGTGAACTTGATGTCCGTGTTGCTCCCGTAGCGTGTGAGGCTCCCGGACACCGCCACGCCGCCCGACTTCAGCCCGTCCCACACGCCGGTGAAGGTGCTGCTGCCCAACGAGTCGTATTGGGCCTGGATGGTCAGTTGATGAGTGGTGCCGTTCTCGCTGTTCATGTTGAAGCTGACGTTGTGGAAGTCGTTTACGACCAAATAAGAGGGGGGCGAGTCGGGATAGAAGACGGGGCTCGCGCCAGAGGCAGGGGTGTAGCTCGGGATGATCGGGGTTTCGAACACCCTGTCGCTGACGAGGTTCGTGATGGGGCTGACGGACGTGATCGTGTGAGAGGTCCGGTTCACCAGCGTTTGCGTCTGGGCGACTGCGGCGTAGGGATTCATGGACATCACGAGGGGGGACGCCGAGAGGAGCTGGCGGTCTTCCAGGGACTCGAGACGCAACGAGCCACGCCGGGCCACACGGCTGGACGGGCGACGATTGCTGCTCTTCTGGAAGGCCACGACGACGCTTTTCAGGAACGAAAACATGTTACTCTCTCTTCCCGCTAGGCGGGATGGGGTGGGGATTCGATATCCGATGTGAGGGTTGCTCGAGTGGACATGCTCAAATACGGACCGTCGCGGCCACTGTGATGGCGCGAGCAAAGTATTTTGGCGGCGTTTCCCCTCCTGTCACCCTGTAGTGTTCGGCTGATATTCGAGTGGGGTTGATGAGCAAAGTCCTGACGCTCACTCCGTCGCCATGTCCTGCATGATCTCCCAATACTCCTGATACACCTCGTCGGTGAAGCACACCACATGCAGCCGCTCCAGCGACTCGTTGCGCTCGAGGAATGCGCGGATCGCGCCGAGGGCGATGCTGGCGGCGCGGTCAAGGGGGTAGCCGTAGGCCCCGCAGGAGATCGCGGGCAGGGCCAACGAGGTCAACTCATACTCCTCGACGAGGTCGAAGACGCTCTCGTAACAGCGTTTCAACAACTCGTCCTCGCCCTGAGAGCCGCCGTGCCACACGGGGCCGACGGTGTGGATGATGTACTTCGCGGGGAGTTTATAGCCGTGCGTAATCTTCGCCGCGCCTGTGGAGCAGCCGCCGAGGGTGCGGCATTCGGCGAGGAGGCCCGGCCCGGCGGCGCGGTGGATGGCCCCGTCCACTCCCCCGCCGCCGAGCAGCGACTCGTTCGCCGCGTTCACGATGGCGGAGACCTTCTCCTTCGTGATGTCGCCGATCAGGATCTTGAAACGCAGCATCCACGCGCACTTGTCGGCCTGGCTCATGAGGGGTGGCTCCCTGTGGTGAACACTTCCGCTGACATGCGTTATCCTATGCACTGGCCGGTCCCACCGTGACGGAGTCTACTCCTTGCCCAAGACGAGGTCCACCACCCAACAACCGCGAACATGAGGTCCAGGCGATCGCAGGTGGTCGAGGAGGGCGGCGTCGGTGCAGCCTGCGTCCTCGAGGGCGTCGGACAGAACGGCGAGGCGATCTCGTGCCAGTTCGCCCCTGGGCAGAGGCCGCTCGTCGTAGGCGGCCTGTGCTAGTGAGGAAACATCCGCAGTCCGCAAGGCGGGGTCGAAGACGACTGGGTAGAGGGGGTCGCCGATAATGTCGCGAAGAATCGCCGCCTGGGCCGCTCTTTCTTCCGAGATATTCGCTCCCGCTTTCTCTGCGGCCATTGATGCACGGGCCGCTGTGGAAAAATCCTCGACTCTCTGTAGGAGGCATATCTGTGCCGCGTCTGCCGGAGACCAATGGCCTTGGGGAGTAAGGCGGGCAGCCGCAGCTGCGTCCCTCTGCGCGCTTTTCGCCGCCGCCTTGTCCACTATCCCGTCAGCGAACGCCTCCGCGACCCTGATCCCATCGCGGCTACGGGCATCGGTGAGGAGATGCCAGATGCGTCGGACGCAGGCGCAGGCGAAGAGCCGGCGTTTCCTCACGCTGGCCCTCTTGGCCAGAAACGAAAGCATCGCCGACGGCTTTACAGCGGACAGCCACTCCTGTTCCGTCATGCTCCCTCCGGTTTCAATGCTCCCCCTGCTCCGCAAGCCAGCGCTCCGCATCCAGCGCCGCCATGCACCCCGTCCCAGCCGCCGTGATCGCCTGGCGGTACGTCGCATCCGCCACGTCGCCGGCGGCGAAGACGCCCTCGACGCTCGTGTAGGTGCGGAAGGGCAGCGTCCACTTGACGTAGCCCACCGCGTCGCACTCCAGTTGCCCCTTCAGAAACGCGGTGTTCGGCGTGTGGCCGATGGCGGCGAACATGCCGCCCGCGTCGAGCTTCTCGCTCGGCCCGCCGACCGTGCTGTCCAGTTGCACGCCCGTCACGCCGTCGTCGTCGGTGCCGAACACCTCGCCGACGACGCTGTTCCACTTCATCATGATCTTGGAGTTCGTCAGCGCCCGATTCTGCATGATCTGGCTGGCACGCAACTTGTCACGGCGATGCACGAGGTAGACGACGCTCGCGAACTTGCTGAGGTACGACGCCTCCTCGACCGCCGTGTCACCGCCGCCAACGACGACCAGCGGGCGGTTGCGGAAGCGCGGCAGCGCCCCGTCGCAGACGGCGCAGGCCGAGACGCCGTTGTTCTTGAATCGGTCCTCCGACGGCAGGCCGATGTAGTTCGCCCGCGCGCCCGTGGCGACGATGACGGCCTTGGCCTGCACCGTCTGCCCGTCGCGCGTGAAGAGCGTGAACGGCCGCTTGGAGAAGTCCACGCGGACGATGTCGTCGCTGACGACGCGCGTCCCGAAGTTGACGGCCTGCTGTCGCGCCCACTGCATCATCTCCGGGCCGCTCGCCGCGCGCTTGCCGCTGTGCGCCCGCTTGCCCTCGTAGTAGTGGGCGACCTCGGCGTACTTGTCGGGCGGCAGGGCGCTCTTGGAGAACGCCCCCAGGGCCGCGTTGTCGGCGGACGGCCAGGTCAGGAAGTTCTCGACCTCCGTCGTCAGGTTGAGTTGGCCGAGCGGGGCCGTCCCGTTGATCCGGTTCTCGTCCCAAAACGGGTTCCCCTCGAAGGCGAGCGGCTCGAGGCTCGCCCGCGCCGCGTAGACCGCCGCCGACCACGCCGCCGGGCCCGACCCGATGATGATGACTTTCTCGACGCTCATTGGTTTCTCTCCCCCGAACGGGTCGATCTTTCCTCCAACCCGGCCGCGCCTGTACACTTCTGTAGGAACACTATGATTCTAGACCTCTCATCCGAGGGGTCAACATAAGGGCACAGGAGCAGGCATGGCGCTGAAGGATCTCCGCGAGATTCTCCGATACGTTCCGTTGTTCCGCGATCGGCTATTCGTCATCGCCGTCGATGGCGCGGTCGTCGAGTGCGAGAACTTCCGCAACCTCCTGCTCGACATCGCCCTGCTGCGCTCGCTGCGCATCGGCGTGTGCCTCGTCCACGGGGCGTCCCACCAGATCGCGCGACTCGCCGAGGCGACACACGTCACGCCGAGCAACCTCGACGGCTCCGGCGTGACCGACGAGCCGACGCTCGAACTCGTCCTCCTCGCCTCCTCGCGCGTCTCGCACGAACTCCTCGAGGGCCTCTCCGCCGCCGACCTGCGCGGGGCCGTCAGCAACGCCATCGTCGCCCACCCCGCTGGGATCCTCACGGGCGTCGATCACCGCCACACCGGCAAGGTCGAACGGGTCGATACCGATCTCCTCGCCGCGCTCATCGCGAAGGACATCATCCCGATCATCCCGCCGGTCGGCTGCGACGGCGAGGGCCACTCGTACCGCCTCAACTCCGACTCCGTCGCCGCCGAGGTCGCCCGCGCCATGAATGCGGTCAAGGTGATCTACCTGACGACGCACCGTGGCATCCCCAAATTCGGAAAGTCCGGGGAGCCGGGCGAAGAGGACGATTTCCACCACCAGCTCCCCGTCGGCGAGGCCGAACTGCTGTACAAGCGCCAGTCGGCCGACTTGCCGGTCGAACTGCGAACGAAACTCGAGCAGGCCGTCAAGGCCGTCCGCAACGGCGTGCCGCGCGTCCACATCATCGACGGGCGCGTCGAGGAGGGCCTCCTCGCCGAGGTGTTCAGCCAGGAGGGCGTCGGCACGCTCATCCACGCCAACGAGTACCAGGACATCCGCACCGCGACCCGGCGCGATGTCCGCGCCATCGCCCG
>JANXSH010000408.1 GCA_025356615.1 Planctomycetia bacterium
ATAGCCACAGAGGAACACGGAGGAACGCGGATCGAAGACTCGGAGCGAAGAGAACTGAGTTCTACTCATTCCTGGTCCCGATCTGCCTTCCTGCGCGTTCCTCTGCGGCTATCCAGCCGATAGAATTCCCGTCGGGGCCACTATCCGAGTCCTGTCGGGATCTTTCCTCGCGACTTCCCCGGCCGCCTCCCCGTTTCGAATCGCGTCTCGAACGTAGGCTCCTTCTTCGAAGGTGGAACACCATGCCATCGGTTCGGATTTCACGTCGCCGGTTCCTGGGTCAGTCCGCCGTGATGGGCGGAGCGGCCTCCCTTTCCGCCCTGAGTTGGACACGGGCGGCGGAAGCGGGCAAACTCCGCGTCGCGTCCGTGGGCGTCGGCGGGAAGGGCTGGTCGGACCTCACCGAAGTGGCCGCCAGTCCGAAGGTCGAGGTTGTGGCCCTGTGCGACATCGACGAATCGCCCGAGTTCCTGGGCCGGGCCGTGAAGCGGTTCCCGCGCGCGAAGGTCTTTACCGACTGGCGCAAACTACTTGACGAGGCGCGATCCTTCGACGCGCTGATCGTATCGACGCCCGACCACATGCACGCGCCGATTTCGTTGCCCGCGATGCAGCTCGGCAAGCACGTCTTCTGCCAGAAGCCGTTGACGCATACGGTCTTCGAGGCCCGGCAGATGCAGCGGGCGGCGAAGAAGAACAAGGTCGTCACGCAGATGGGCAACCAGATCCAATCGACCTCCGAGTACCGGACCGCAGTCAAGGCCGTCCACGACGGCCTCATCGGCAAGGTCAAGGAGGTCCACTCCTGGCAGGCCGGTGCGATGGACTGGATCCTGGCCGACGACCGGCCCAAGGACGTGGACAAGATTCCCGAGACGGTCCACTGGGATCTCTGGCTCGGCGTCGCGCCCGGACGGCCCTACAAGTCCCGCCTCTACCACTCGTTCAACTGGCGCGGGTGGCAGGACTTCAGCAACGGCCAACTGGGCGACTTCGGCTGCCACATCCTCGACCCGGTGTTCCTCGCCCTGGAACTGGGCGCGCCGATCCGCGTCCGTGCCGAGGCACCGGCGATCAACCGCGAGGTGTGGACGAAGAAGTCGAAGGTCGCCTACGAGTTCCCCGGAACGAAGTACACCGCTGGCAAGACGCTGAAGCTGACCTGGTACGACGGCGTCGGACACATGCCGCCCCGAGATGCCCTCGGCGTGGGTGATGCCAAATTGCCGGGATCGGGTTCGGTACTCGTCGGCGAGAAGGGATCGTTGCTGATTCCGCACGTCGCCATGCCCCGCCTCTTCGAGGGTGGCGAGGCGTCGAAGGCCAAGATCGAGGCGGTCCCCCCCGGCAACCACTACGTCGGCTGGGCCGACGCCTGCCGTGGCGTTGGCAAGACGGGGTCGCACTTCGGCTATTCCGGCCCGCTGACCGAGGCGGTGTTGCTCGGGAGCATCGCCATCCGCGTCCCCGAAACGACGTTGCGCTGGGACGCGGCGAAACTGAAGTTCACGAACTCGGAGGCGGCGACGGCGCTGGTGACGAAGAAATACCGCAAGGGCTGGGAGGTCAAGTGGGTCGAGTGAGTAGCAATCCGGGAAGGCGATCGAACCACGGATAGCACAGAGGACACGGATAAGACAAAGGACAGGAGTCGAGAACGCTGGCTCCACAATTTCAAGGGAATCCACGACCATGCTTCCTACGCGCCTCGCCCTCCTCCTCGCCGTCTGGTTCGTTCTCCCGCCACACTCCGAGGCGGCGGGGAAAGCGGATCCCGCGCCGCTGAAGATCGGGATCGTCGGGCTGGACAACTACCAGGCGTTGGCATTCACGCAACTCTTTCACGACCCCAAGGCCGCCGGGGATCTGAAGGGGTTCCGCGTCGTCGCGGCGTTCGCGGGGGGGAGCAAGGATATCGAGGAAAGCGTCCAGTCGCTCCCCAAGTGGGTTCCCGAGATGAAGAAGCTGGGCGTCAAGGTCGTCGATTCCATCGACAAAGTCGTCGCGGAATCCGACGCGATCCTTATCATGAGCCTCGACGGGCGCGAACACCTGAAACAGTTGAAGGCCGTCGCCAAGGCGGGCAAGCCGGTCTACATCGGTCGGCCTCTCGCCGCCTCCCTGGCCGATGTGGTCGAGATATTCGACGTGGCGAAGGCGAACAAGATCCCACTCTTCTCCTGCTCGCAACACCGATTCAGCCCCGGCTTCCTCGGCATGCGCAATCACCCGGAAGTCGGCAAGGTGCTGGGTTGCAGTGTCTACGGGGGCTGCCCGACGGAGCCGAACCACCCCGACTTCTTCTGGCACGCCGTCCACAGTATCGAGACGCTCTACACGATCATGGGCGCGGGCTGCGAGTCGGTCACGCGGGCCTCGACCCCCGAGACGGAACTCGTCACGGGCGTGTGGAAGGACGGCAAGATCGGCACCTACCGCGGCATCCGCAAGGGGGCGATCAAGTATCGCGCGATGGTCTTCGGCGACAAGGGAATCTCCCCCTCGGGGGACTACGGCTATGACGTGCCCAAGGACTGGGTCGCCCCCCACGGAGAATACATGGGGTACAAGGGCGTGGCGATCGAAATCGCGAAGTTCTTCCGAACGAAGCGCCCGCCCGTCAACTCCGAAGAGACCATCGAACTCTTCACGTTCATGGAGGCCGCCCACCAGAGCAAGGCCAAGGCAGGCGTGCCGGTGAAACTGGCGGACGTGCTGGCGAAGGCGCGGATGGATGTGGCGAAGAAGAATGGCAAGAAGCCCTGAGCCGCCCATCCCAAGAGTGCCGTATGGACGATAACCAGGTTTTCGACATCCCCGAGGTCGTCGGGCGGATCCAGGCCGAATCCCGGTCCCTCGGGTTCGTCATGGCGTCCGAGCCGATGACCGGCTCATTGCTCCGCTCCCTTGCCGCCAGCAAGCCGGGCGGGGTGTTGCTCGAGTTGGGGACCGGGACGGGGGTGGGGACGGCGTGGCTCCTGGCCGGGATGGATGCCCACGCCCGGCTGGTCAGCATCGACAACGACCCGAAGGTGGACGAGGTCGCCCGACATTATCTGTCGAGCGACCCGAGAGTAACATTCGTGGTCGAGGACGCTTCGAGTTGGCTCGCCGCCCAAGCCGTCGGGTCGTTCGACTTCGTGTTCGCCGACGCATGGGTTGGCAAGTACAGCCACCTGGATGCCGCCCTGCGGCTGCTCGCGCCGGGAGCGCTGTACATCGTGGACGATATGCAATCGAAGGCCGATTGGCCTGAGACCCACACTCAGAACATCGAGCGGCTGGTGACCGAATTGAAAGGCCGTGCCGATCTCACCTTGACGCAGTTGAATTGGTCCACCGGGATCGTCGT
>JANXSH010001321.1 GCA_025356615.1 Planctomycetia bacterium
CAAGAGCGGGTAGCGCGTCAACAGCACCGTGCCGCCGCCGAAGTCCTCGACGCCCAGGCCGAGGTCCGCCAACGCCCCGCGCTGCTCGAGCAATCGCCCCGCCGACTCGCCGGGCAGGTCGATCGGCTCGGGGATGAGAAGCGCCTGGGATTGGAGCGTGCCGGCAGCGATGCGGTTGCGGAACTGCTCGAACAGGATGCGCTCGTGCAGCGCGTGCTGGTCGATCACCAGCATCCCCTCGTCCGTCTCGACGACGAGGTACGCATCGTAGAGTTGAAGCGATCGCGATTCCGCCCTGAGCGCCGTTTGGAACAGTGTTGGCATCGTCGGCGTCATGGGATGCAGCTCGGCCATCGGCTGAGGGATCGGCATTTCCTCCGCGCGCGGGATGAGGCTCAAGGGTGGGCGCGAGGGCAGTGGTGACGTAGGAGAGGGCACATACGACGCGGTCGGCTCGAAAGCCATCGGCGGGGCCTGGAGCTTGGGCGTGAGGTTCGCCTGGCGCAACCGTGTGCGGAGGGACGTGAAGATCAGGTGGTGTAGCCCCTGCGCGTTGCGAAATCGCACCTCGGACTTCGTCGGGTGGACGTCCACGTCCACGGTGTCGGGCGGCATCGTGAGGAAGAGGTACGCGATGGCGTAGCGCCCCGTCATGAGCAGGCCGCGATACGCCTCCTGGATCGCATGGCCAAGGCTCCGGTCGCGGATCCACCGACCGTTGACGAACAAGTATTGCGTCCGCGCGTTGCCGCGATCACTCTCGGGGTCGGCGATGAGGCCGCTCAGGGCGACCGGCCCGCCGGTGTGCGGGATCTCGTAGAGCCGGGCCGCGACCTCGGGGCCGAAGAAGTGCCGGACGCGGTCGAGGAGGGTCGCCGACGACGGGATGTCATGCACCACCCGCCCGTTGTGCCGGAGAATCAGCCGCAGTCCCGGCTTGTCTCCCACCCGCGCGTGCGCCAGGGCGAGGCGCGTGACGGTCTCGCCGATGTGGCCGATCTCCGTCGAGGCCGTGCGCAGGAACTTCCGCCGCACCGGCGTGTTGAAGAACAGCTGGCGCACCTCGATCCGCGTGCCCGGCGAGCCGTTCCACGGGCGGACGGCGGTCAGCTCGCTGCCCTTGCACTCGACGCACGCCCCGGAAGAAAGGTCGTGAGGCCGTGATTGAAGTAGCACATGAGCGACGCCGCCGATCGACGCGAGCGCCTCGCCGCGAAAGCCGAACGTGGCGATCGAGAAGAGGTCGTCCGCCGAGGAGAGCTTGCTGGTGGCATGGCTACTGAGCGCCATCGGGAGGTCGTCCGGCGCGATGCCGTGGCCGTCATCGACGATGCGAATGAGGTCCGCCCCGCCCTGCTCCACGTCGATCTCGATGCTCGTCGCCCCGGCGTCCACGGAGTTCTCGAGCAACTCCTTGACGACGCTCGCGGGCCGTTCGATGACCTCGCCGGCGGCGATCTGGTTGATGACGAGCGTCGGCAGTTGTCGGATGCGTGGCATGCGTGTCCTCGAGGGGGAGCCGAGGCGGTTGCCTCGGCTCCCGCATTTATCAGTCTACCGCGCATCGAGAGGGAAACCACCTGTTCGGTACGCACGATGGCCCCGAGAACCGTCAGCAGGGAGCCTCCCACTCCCCATTTTCCTCACCATCCGCGAACGTCATCTTATCCAAGCAAGCCGCAGGATCGACAACCTCTGCAGGACTACCCGACAGGGTCAAAGTGTGGTTCGATCGTGACCACCTCGTCTCGGAATGTTCCGACGTGCGCGCTCACCGGGAATTGATGGACCGCGCCACACGCCTTCATTTGGGGATGTTCTTTCGCCGGGATCTCTACGTTTGTCCGGCAAGGACTTTGTTGCCCATCGAAGCCACAGGTGCTGGAAGGCCGAAATGCTTCAAGATCAGCGGAGCGATCAACCGGATAGGCATCTTGTCTGGATGAACGACATGGTCACGCTCAGGGTGGCGCACCCAGAACATGCCGTCCGGGTGGTGGAAGCCGCTTTTCACCACGTCCATCGAATAGAAGACCTTGGAAAAGGGAATACGCTTGCCAGTCCCTTGTTGCTCCAGGTGGGCGTCCTCCGGCAGCGGCTTCGTCCACTGGCTTTGAATCATCATGCTGGTCCCCGTGCGATTGCAGCAGAAAGCCGGCGAGCCAAACAGCATGTGCGATTTCAGTAAGAGTTCGGCACGAGCGCAACTCTCCGAGTCGTCGAACTGTAGCAGGGCTTGGTCGGACATGACGGGGTTGAAGTCGAAACGATCCGTGATGCCGAGGTCCACCAGAACTCGAGGGCCGATGAGCCGGTAGTAGTGTCGCCCGCCGGTTTTCTCCGCTTTCAGGTAGGGCTGCTGGCTGAGACCCGTGCTAAACATCAAGGTTCCGTCACGGCCCGCTAGATCGATGAACCGACCCACCAGGAGGTCCATTTGTTGGTATCCATACAGAATGGCTCCCCCGAATTCCTTATTTTCTTGCTCCGATGGCAACACTTGGAACCCCTCGGGATTCATGTTGCGCCAATAGCTATGCTGGTAATGCGCGGTGCTGTTGAGGAAAAATGTCGAGAAGTGAGGCCGGCACTTGTGGTAGTAGTGGCGGAACACGTCCCATTGGATCCTGTCCATCAGGGAGGCCCTCTTCCACCGACCACTACCACGGCGCTCGCTGATCAGTTGGCGTATAATCGCCCCGATGGTACTCAGCGACAGGCCGTGCGTCAGCAAGTAAGCCAGGAACCGCAGCGCAGCGCCTTTCGACGAGGTCTGGTTCTTGTTCGTGTGTTCTTGGACCTGATTGCGGACGAAGTCGTAGTACCGATCGAACTCGGCGGGAGGGTACGCTTTCAAGCCAGACGACCAGGGATCGGGGAGGAGGAATCCCTTCAACGGTTTGTCGTAGCGAGCGTTCATGCTGCCGCACACCCAAACCCGGAAATCGGCGTCCGAAAGGATGTCCCAAATCGCCTTGACCGGAAGCGTGTGACCGTCCGAGAGGCGCTTTATCCCATGTTCCTCAGCGGACAGGCCGGAGTGGATCGTGATCCACTGAACCCAAGGGTTCAGGTCTTCCCCTTCCGCCTCCGCGTCGGTAATGTGAACATGGGACTCGTCGTGAAATCGCTTGAAATTGGGCAGATGGCCCGCCGCCATGAAATCGTACATCAACGACGGAGTTAGTTCGTTGAACTCGAGTAAAATCAGTGGTCGGACCGAACTGGACATGGTTTGATCCCCCTTGCAGTCTCGGACAGAATACCTTGTTATCGTATTTGCGATTGGAGGACTTGTCAACAACCTGGGTCAGGTTTCCTTCCTGGTGCAAGCCTGGATGCGTGGCATGCGTGTCCTCGAGTGGGTCATCGTCCCGTTTTCGGGTCGATCGTCGGCGGCGCTTGCAGGTGTTCGGCTATCATCCGAGCTTCGTCGGGGTGCGAGGCGAGGAACGCCGTCAGGAGGCGATCCGTCAGGGCGGCCGTCAGGCGATCGAATTCGTCATTGTTTACTTTATCCTTTGTTGCTCCCGCGTATCGAGGATCCGGGGATTCGACTGAGATGATCGCGACGACTCCCGCCCGCAGATCCTCCCCGGCGGAACTCGTCCGCCTGCGCTGCTCATTCGGCGCACGCCGCACATCTGGCATGGCCCGATGGATCGCTCGCGTCACTCCTCGATAGAAGCCCGAGACGTGCGTCCCATCACCTGGCGTCGTTTGTCCATTGCACAGACTCCAGATGCGCGGCGTATCATTGTGATACCACTGGAAGGCGATCGAAATACGGGTCTCTCCCTCCTGGGCCGAGCCGTGAATGGGGGTCGGATGCACTCGATAGAGTCCCCGGCTGAAGAGGTCCAATCCATCGAGT
>JANXSH010000424.1 GCA_025356615.1 Planctomycetia bacterium
GGCGTGAAGTCTCCCACGGGCCGGTCTTGCTCCCCCTCCCCTTTAGGGGAGGGGGCGGGGGGGTGGGGTCAGACGCTCACCGGCTTCACCTTTCCTCTTGGGTAGATACCAATGCCCCTGTGCTGCATGGGGAAATAGTGCCTACACAACTAACTGGAGCAGAAAAAGGGAAGGAGTAGGATGCCGAGGTAGCGCAATCGAGCGAGGGTGCCCCCCTCGAGTAGGGCGAAAACGGCGAGAAACGCCTGCAAGCCCACCAACAACGCCGGCAAGGCGCACGCGCACGGACACAAACGCTATGAGCGACACGGATCACGTCTGGGTGTTCGTTGGCGATCAAGCTCGAAATACGAGTGGCGTATTTACTAGCTTGGAACTGGCAGAGAACTGGATCTCCCGGCATTCGCTTACTGGCTTGCTGACCCACTATCCGTTAAACGAAGGGGTCTTCGACTGGGTAGTGAGAACTACTCGCGTCAAAGAATCGTTCGCGCGCGGTGCTTCGGCGGGGATCATCGGTTCCTTTTGTTCCCATCTCGACCACTTTCATTATCAGAACGGCGAGAGAACATCCTAACACAGCCTCCGCATTCGACTCTCCTCGCCCCAACATCACTACCCAAGGTCGAGCAGCTCCCGAGGCGCTCCCATCCCGACGACGTGGACCCGCCCCAGCCAGGCGGCCCCTTCCGCGAATCCCTTCTTCGGGGCGACGACGGTGGCGGTGTGCGTCGCCCGGACGGTCGGCTCCGAGGCCCCCCCGGTGTCCGCATCGAGGCCGCTGGGGATGTCCACGGCGAGGATCTTCGCGCCCGAGGCGTTGATCGCCTCGATGATGCGGTGATAGGGTGGCTCGACCGGCCCCCGGAAGCCGCTGCCGAATAATGCATCGACGACCCAATCCGCGTCCCGGAGGATGTCCCGGAGCCGACCCTCGTCGAGTGGTCCCAGGAGGGCCGTCTGCGGAATTCGGGTCCGCGCGACGATGGCGTGATTGATCGCCGCGTCGCCGGTCGAATTCACGGGGTCGTCGAACAGCACGATCTGGACCGGCACTCCCGCGATGTCGAGGTGGCGCGCGACTACAAGCCCGTCGCCACCGTTGTTGCCCTTGCCGCAGGCGACGACGACCCGTCCATGCACCCCTAGCGCCAGGAGCAAGTCGGCCATGGCGCGCCCCGCGTTTTCCATGAGGACGATGCCCGGAACGCCGAAAACCTCTACGGCTCGGCGATCAAGGGCGCGGGCTTCTTTGCGGGTCAGGGCGTGCATGTCCCTCACTCCCCGAGGGACATCCGGCGGGGTGCCAGGGGTTGGTGATCGGCAGGAGTCTTGTCTAGTTTTGCCGGAGGGTCTTCCCGGACATTCGGTGTTACGGATTGTCGGCCCTCCACGAAGGCGAGTCGCTCGCGGATCCGAATCAACTCTCGGCTCGTCTCTTCCCGTGCCCTCTCGCTGACCTTCAGTTCCGCCTCCAAGTGCCTGTTCGAGGCCGTCACGGACTGCATCTCGGCGAGTTGCGCCTTGGCTTGTTCGCGGAACCGGGTCATGGTGTCCCTCTTCACGAAGGTGCTGGACGCCTCGTTGAAGTGTTTCAGGTCCGCGCGGAGTTCGGCCAGGCTGCTGTTGTATTGCTCGAACAGCCCCCATGCCAGGAAGCCGAGTACGCTCAGGACCGTACTCGCCACGCCCCACAGCATCGCGGCCCGGCCTTTCGAGTGCGGCGAAGTCGAGTGAGCCGGTGCGCGATAGGGAGCCTCCTCGTGGACATACGAGCCACTCGAGGGAACCGCCCCACCGTCCCGGCTTCGCGCGGCGACTTGTTCCACGAATTCCTCGCAAGAGAAAGAGCCGAAGGGAACGCGACACCAGGCGGCGAAGGCCTGTTCAGGATCGCATATCGCATTGCCCGGAACGAAACAAGTCCATCACTTCCCGGTGAAGGCGTCGGCGAACTTCAGGAACCCTTCGGCCTGGGCCGCCAGGCGCTTGACGATGTCTGGGTCGGTAATCTTGCCCTCGGCGTCGATCACTTTCGTGCAATGGCGGACGAACACACGCTCGGGGTAGAGGTAGGCGTTGCGGTACCCGAAGATCGCCTGGAGTTGTTCGATCGGCCGAAGTGCCCCCCACTCGCCCGCCGCGACTCCGACGAACGCCGTGGGGCGCAGCTGGAGGCTCGCCGGGAAGGGGAGCATGTCGATGAAGTATTTCAACGCGCCTGGGAAGCCGCCGTTGTATTCGGGGGTGACGACGAGGAGGGATGTCGAGGCGACCATCCGGTCGATGAACGGTTGTAATGCGGCCGGCTTCTGGGCGTAGGACGCGGACGTGAACGCATCGGGCGGCAGTTCCAGCAGATCGACGACCGTGAAGGGGCGAGAAAGCCCTCGGTAGACGCCTTCGAGGTGCCGCACCACTTTCCGCGTCGAGCTGCCCGGACGATTCGTTCCCGCGAGGATGGTCAACATCGGTACTCCTTGTGCTGGGGGGGAGGTTTCGCTTTCTTGTATGATAACGACCCGTCCAGGCGGCACGTCCGGTATCTTCGGCAAGGAATTGGCCCGGATTATTCGTCAGAGTCTCTTCCAGTTATCCATTGTGACGAATATGATAGCGCCTTACTCGACTCAGACAATGCTCACCCAGGATGGAATGCAGTCGCGATCCTGATCCCAAAATACGCGATCGAGGGCGTCGATCCGTTTCGTGAGGACTTCCGGTCATGCCAATTCTGGTCAAATGTGCCAATCCGGACTGCGCGAAATCACTGCGCGTCAAAGACGAACTCGCGGGCAAGACGATACGCTGCCCGGCGTGCAAGACCCCGGTCAAAGTCTCCGGGGCCGCTGCTCCGGCGATGGTCACGACCGCAGCGAAGCCGATAGCGGAGGCCGCCGCGCCACCCCCCACGCCCGCCAAGAAGCCCGCCCCCGTCCCGGCGAAGTCATCTCCCAAGCCCCCTCCGGCGGACGACGACGATGTCCCGACACTCGAGGGCTTCGACGACTTCGACGACTCGCCGCCCGCGAAGAACAACGGCAAGGTGACGAACAAGCCGGCCCCTGCGAAGAAGTCTGCCGAGGACGAGCCGTTCGACGATTTTACCGACGAGCCGCCGAAGAAGGGCAAGGCGAAGAGAGACGACCTCGACGCTCCGAAGAAAGGCAAGAAGGACGACCCGGACGACGACTACGACGAGCCGAAGAAGAAGGGCAGGGGCAAGAAACGCGGCGACCTCGACGACCTGCCCGATACGCTCTGGGAGGACTGCGACCTCTTCCGCCACAAGCGGCTCGCCACCAAGGGCAAGTTCTCCTTGTGGAAGAACAGCTTCCGCATCCTGAATCCCGACACGGAAGAGGAGATCGGCCAGGCCGAGGAGAACTTGCCCACCTGGAAGGGCTGGCTCCGCATGTTCCGCGCTGGCCCGATCAAGTTCGCCAACTGGCTGACGATCGATGTCGAGATCCGCGAGGATCCGAAGGGGCCGGTACTGTTCTACATCCGCAAGCTCGCCAACCCGATGCCCTGGCAATTGACCAGCACGCTCGAGATCCTCGACTTCCGCCAGAGGCGGATCGGCTATTTCAAGACCAAGCTCTTCTCCCTGACCGGAGGCTTTTGGATCTACGACGACAACGACGAACAGGTGGCCGAACTCAAGGGCAAGTTCTCCTTCACCAAGCCGCGTCTCGACTTCCTGGATGTCGAGGGCGAACTCCTCGGCGACATCTGCATGTCGATCGTAGACGACCAGGGCAAGAAGAAGAAGGGCTTCAAGATCATCTGGGGGAATATCCCGATGGTCATGACGATGAAGAAACACATCCGGGACCACATCCCGACCAAGGTTCTCTTCCTCGCGGCTACGATGGCGACGCAGTTGGCCTATAACTCATCGCGTGCAAGCATCGGTTGAGGCCGTCCTCGCTCGCCCACACCACCAGGAAGGAGACCATGTCGATCTCGATCCGTTGCCCGGCCTGTGGGGTCGCCCTCCGCGTGGACGACTCCCTCGCCGGTCGAAAAGTCCGCTGTTCCGACTGCCAGAAACCGTTTACGGCCACCGTCGAGCCTCCCGACGACGAGCCAGAGGAGGACCGTAGGCCATCGAAGCGTCCGTCACTCCGTCGGCCCGCCGTCGATCAGCCGCTCATCCCGAAGCGCCGGTCGCGCGATTCCGACGAAGAGCGACCCGCGCCGGTGCCCGTCTGGAAGCGTGAGATGATGGGCGCGGGGATCTACTTCGGTTGCATCGGCGCGTTCTTTCTCCTCGTCATCGGTGGGGCGCTGGTCTTTTTCTTCATCATCGACAAGAAAGTGACTCCTCCGCAGACACCGCCCGCCTCGGCGAAGCCCGAACTCGACACTCACCTGGAGAACCTTGCCGGCCTCGACCCGAATAAGCGCATCGACGCGGCTCGTCGCCTGAGAGACGCCGAGCCGAACACCCCCCGGCGGAACGAGGTGGCCCGCGCCTTGGCGAATTGCCTGAACGACGCCAACCCCGACAGTGTCAAGGCCGCCTCCGAGGCGCTCGTCGTCTGGGCGACCGCCTTCGAGGGGCCTGCCCTCGTCTCCGCCCTGTCGAACCCGTCGGTGGACGTTCGCAAGAACTGCCTCCAGGCGCTGGAGCGGCTCGGCCCGAATGCCGAGTCCGCCATCCTGAACCAACTCCAGACCAACGACAAGCCCAACCGGCGCGAACTCTGCGCGCTGTTGGGCCGGATCGGAACGAACGCTTCGATCCCGTTGCTCGAGCGCATCACATCGACGGACCCTGATAAGGGGGTGCAAACCACCGCCAACTCGGCCGTCCGCACGATCCAGAAGCGCAACCCGTAATCGCCCCGACAGGAGGTCTCCTTGCTCACCGGCAAGATGGTCCGCGTTCGCTACGCCCGTGATCGCGTCGTCCCCTACTTCATCGACCCCGGCGACGAGTCGTGGCGGCTCGCCGCCGAGACTCTGCTCGACCTCTATCGCGCCCAGATCGGCCAGACGCGCGGCGAACTCGAGCAAGACCTCGCCGACATCATCGGCGACGACCCCAGCACGCTCGTCCACCAGGGCTTGGCGAAACTGCTGGAGGACCGCTGCGAGTTCGAGGTCGTCGCCGGGCACCCCCCCGAACAACTCCGGGCCGCCGTGTTCCAGACCGCCGCCCTGGTACGCCAGAGCGACGACCCCGCCGACGCGATCGGGTTCGACCGTGCCGCAGTCCTGGCGCGCGTCGCGGAGCGCCTGAGCCTCCCCGCCGAGGAGGTCGAACGCGGCATGTTCGCGGACCTCAAGAGCGAGCAGCGGCTCATCACGTTCGAGGACATCAGCGCCCTCCATTTGATCGACCGCTACAACGTCGCGCTGGCGCAGTCGATCCTCCTCCGCGCCGTCCGCGTCAGCGTCACGATCCGCAACGAGTCGCCCCAGCGCTACCGGCAACTACTGCGACGGGTCAAATTCCACCGCCTCCTCTGCGACCTCGACCGCCTCGGGCCGGACAGTTGGACGCTGCACCTGGACGGCCCGCTCAGCCTCTTCTCGGCGACCCAGAAATACGGGCTCCAACTCGCGCTGTTCCTCCCCTCGATTCTGTTGTGTAAGGATTTCGAGTTGAAGGCGGAGTTGCGCTGGGGCACGCAGCGCAAGACGAAACAGCTCGTCCTCGTGCCGAAGGACCGGCTCGTCTCGCACGCCCCGGACCACGGCATGTACACGCCGCCGGAGTTGCAAGTCTTCATCGACTCGTTCCGCAAACGGATCACCGAATGGACCCTCGCCGAGGAGCCGGAGGTCTTCCCCCTGGGCAACGGCTTCTGGGTGCCGGACTTCCGCCTCGAACACAAAGCGACGGGCAAGGTCGTTCTCTTGGAGGTTCTCGGCTTCTGGCGCAAGTCGAGCGCCGTCAAGCACCTACAGTACCTCCAGCGCTACGCCACGGAGCCGTTCATCCTCGCCGTCAGCGACCAGCTCCACATCGATGAGATACTCGAGGACATGCCAGCGGGCATCCATCGGTTCCGTCACATCCCCCTCGCGGATGAGATCGCCCGCCTGGCGGCGGAGGCCGTGGGGGTGTGAGGGCGTCAATCCATCCGCACGCCCACCGTCAGCAAGATGTTCGCGAACCGCTGCTGGTCCGCCGTCTGGATCGTCAACACATGGTCGATCGTCTCGACCGCCTTGTAGAAGTCCCATTTCGCGATCGGCTCCAACGTCAGCGTCGAGCCTCCCTGTCGGAGCGTTCGCCGATACTCTGCCCAGACGGGAGGATCCTCGGAGAGGGCATACTGCCCCGTCGTCTCGTACATCATCGTGTTGACCGCCTCGATCGGCATCGCCGACAACACGGCCTGGAGGACTTGCGTGCAGCTGACGACGCCGGGCATCAGGTTGAGGCAGACGACTTCGGCGTTCGGCCCCTTCTTGGACGAGGCGGGGTAGTTGCCGTCCGCGATGAGGATGGTCGCGTGGTGCCCGGCCCTGCCGAGGATTTCGTTGATCTTGGGGTGGACGAGCTGGTGTCGGAGCATGGGTCTCTCGTTCAGGAGCGGAAGAGGCGGCGGAACATATCGATCGTCTGTCGGGCCGCGCCATCGGGATCCGGGTCGGGGAGCGCCTCCGCCGAGGCGTAGCCCGCAAAGCCGATCTCGCGGAGGGCCGACACGATCGGCGCGTAGTCGAGGTGTCCCATCCCGGCGGGCCGACGGTTAGAATCAACGAAGTGGATGTGCCCGACGTGCTTCCCCGCGACGCGAAGCGACTGGGCGATATCGACCTCCTCGATGTTCATGTGGAACAGGTCGCACAGGAGCGCGACGTTCGTCGTCTCCGACGGCCCGAGCAGGTTCAACCCCGCTTCGACGGTCGTCGCCATGTTCGTTTCGTAGCGATTGATCGGCTCGAAGAGCAGTGGGACGCCGTATCGCCGCGCGTAGTCGCCCAGCTCCGCGAGCGCGTCGCGGAGGTAGCCGGTGGCCGTGGCGTGATCGACGCCGTCGCC
>JANXSH010000046.1 GCA_025356615.1 Planctomycetia bacterium
GGAGAAGACCACCGGCAAGCCGGACAACCGGGGTCGGCTGTTCGAGAGCTTCATCAACAAGTACAAGTGGCGCGGCCAGCTCAACGCCCGCAGCGCGACGGACGCGGGCGACGGCTGGCGGCACTTCCGCCGCGCCAACCAGGCGTTCATCCCGACGAAGCCTTACGGCGACGTGAAGTTTGTCCGCGTCCTGATCCTGCCGTTCTGGCCGCCGGGGGAGGCGTTCATCGACAAAGTTCGTCTGACGGAATACGAGGAGAAGTGAGATGTTCGACCGCGAATTCGTGCTGAATGCCTGGGTCGTCGATTTCGCGCGGAAGCTCGCCGCCGGCATCGACGAGGATAAGATGACCTACCAGCCCGCGCCGGGGATGAACACGCCGCAATGGGTGTTCGGGCACCTCGCCGTCTGTACCGATTATGGGCTGAAACTCCTCGGCCAGCCGACCTCCTGTCCGAAGGCGTGGTACGAGGCTTTCGGCATCGGCTCCAACCCCGCCGTGCCGCCCGCGCCTCGGCCGACCAAGGCGGAGTTGCTCGAGGCGATCGCCTCGGGCCACGCTCGGCTCAACGCGGCGATGGCGAAGGCGACCCCGGAGCAACTCGCCGCCGTCAACCCGTTCGATTTCCTCGTCAAGGCGCTGCCCACGGTGGGCGACCTGCTGGCGCAACTCACGACGGCCCACCCGGCCATGCACTTGGGGCAACTGTCGGCGTGGCGTCGGCTGAATGGGCTGCCGGGGGTGCTTGGGTTCTGATCGGCGAGAAGACCTCACCGCCCAGCCCCCTCTCCCGCAGGGAGAGGGGGCTGGGGTCTGGCGGGCTTTGCAACGTAACCCTGTAACGAAACCCCGTTACGTTACAGGACGCCGCGTTTCGTTTCAACCTCCCCCGATGGTGCTGAGAAAAGATCCAGACGCGCCTCGAGACCAGATGTGCCTCGAGATCGACTCTAGTATCGCACCAGCCCTTCCGCGTACTTCGCGCCTCGATCGATTTGGGTGTGACTATGGAAGTAGGCGAAGCCCAGCGGTTGCAACCGCTGGGCTTGGGGGATCTCCCCTCGAATGCCTACTTCCGTAGTCACACCCGATCGATTACTGGACGAGGGAAGCGCTTCAAGTTCATCTCGCTCCGTGTCGATAATTCGTGTATACCCCCTTGACTCTGACCAGGGTCGCGGGTATATTATCTGTAGAAGTGATTCTAATGCGCCGAACCGGAAGTGATACACTTTCGGGCGGCAGACCCGGCCACACCCACCTCTTTCGAGAGGTGGGTGTGGCTGTTTCCCCCCCCACCTTTTTACTACACATGTGGATTTGCTACGTTGACGAAGCAGGCTGTACGGGGGTTTTGCCCGCCGCCATCTCTGATATCCAGCCTGTCTTCGTGATTGCCGGTATCATGGTCGATCAGACTCGTATGCCCGAACTCACTTTCGATTTCCTCCGCCTAAAGCAGCAGTTCTTCCCAGGAGCCATATTACCCTCCGGCCTGGCACCTTCTCGCTTTTTCGACTGGGCGATTTTTGAGGTAAAAGGTGCCGAAGTGAGGCGTATGCTAGCTGACTCCAGTTCGACGCGAAGGCACCATGCCGGCGGTTTCCTTGGCAAGTTGATCGAGTTGATGAGGAAGCATCATGTCCGGCTGACCGGCCGGTTGATCGCCAAGGGAATCGGAGTGCCGATGACAGGGGCGGCCATCTACTCCTCTGCGATCCAGGATATTTGCAGCACCTTCAACCATTTTCTTACCGCCGCACACACCGACGGAATAATCATTGCCGACAGCCGCAACAAGGAGCAGAACGCCTTAATCTCGCACTCGTCGCCCCCACGTTGGGAGCGACGACCCAGGCAAAGCCGCAACAAGGAGCAGAACGCCTTAATCTCGCACTCAGTCTTTACACAGAAATTCAAGAGTTCTGGCGATGATTACGGTAGGATACTGGAAATGCCGACGTTCGGGCACAGCGAAAACCATGCTGGCATTCAGGTGGCCGATCTCCTTTGCTCGGCTCTGCTCTTTCCGATGGCTATAGATGCTTTCTGCGAAGGCCACCTCACGAGCTGTCATGTGCGTGTTGGCCGATACCGTGTGCTGCGAACTCGCTTCGGGGCTGACATTCGACATTTTCAGCACCGCTACCAGCAACCAGGGAATGGATTCTGGCGGGGCGGAATCCGTGTCGAGAATCGGCTTACCGCCGTACCTGGAGCTGATCTGTTTCGGGTCTGACCTATTATAGACCATCCATCTTCATGCCCGTTGGGCAGCTTGCCTCCGCTGGCTGGAGACGAGAGGATTCATAGGAGCGAAGGCTTCCACGGCTTGCCATACGTTTCGTTACAACCCGCCGAGTTTCGTTTCATTTCAGGGTTTCGTTGCAAAGCCGGTCTGGCGTCCACACTCTCACGAATGAAGACACCTCTCCCATGACCTCTTTCGAGCTGACCTGTACCTGTGGCCAACTCCTTCGCGGAGACCGGCGACGTCGCCACCAGCTCGTCCCTTGTCCGGCGTGCGGCCATGAGTCCTTCGTCTTCCCCCTCAGTCCCTTCGACCTCCCCGTCGAGAAGGCGGTGCGGTCCTACCCCGCCTGGCGTCGGTCGTGGCGAACGCCGATCCTCGCGGGGGCGGGCAGTGTGCTACTCCTGTTCGTCGGCTTCGTGGTCGCCTGGCCCTACCTCACGCGCCGGCCCCCGTCTCCTGTCGAGGAACAGGACGCCGCACGGCTCCTCGCAGATCGCGACGTGGCCCGGATCGCGATGGCTCAGGGCATGTTCCAACGAGGGCGTCGGCTCCTCGATGAGGTGCTGATCCAACGCGACCGACGGCCCGCGCTACTCACCGCCGAGCAGAACCGCGACCTGAACCAGTTGCACCGCCAGGCCGACTTGCTGGCCCGGCTCCTGACGCGAACCCCGGAGGACATCATCCGCCAAGGGATGCTCGTTCGCGATCCCGACGAATGGGACGCGCAATTCGCCGAGTATCGCGGTCGAACGATCGTCTTCGACGGCCAGTTCCGACGAGACGCCGATTCCCGGCCCCTGGCCGCGACCGATGTCGTCGAGGTCGGGCAGGAGGTCGTTCGCCTCGCGTTCGAGGAGTTGGAGTTGCTCCAGGATTTGCCGCTGAACGACTCGCCGCGCCTGATCTTCGGCGCGCGCCTCGCCGGCTGTCGTCGGGAGGAGGGAGGCGCTTGGGTGATCCGCTTCCAGGCGGACAGTGGCGTGCTGATTACCGACCCGGACCTGTGGCAGGCTTGTAGCTCGGCGGACCTCGACGACGACACGCGGCGCGTCTTCACCCGACAGCGGGAGTGGCTGGAGAAGAGTGGCTTGGTCGCGCCAGCGCGACGACCGTAGGATGGGTCGAGCGGCCTGTCCCTTGTACACAAGTCGTAACATCTTATGATAAAAGGAGTTGTGGTTTGTGTATGAAGGACAGCCGCCCGACCCACCCTACAGGGATGTCGTCTCAATCGATGTTGACGACTTCGCCGCCGGCGCGGGTGGCGATGGCCTGCCAGACGGACAGCTTCACCGAGCTGCTGATGAACCGGACGGAGCCGTCGGCCATGCCGACGTTGGTGCCCCTCGTGTCCGTGCGGATGCCGGCGTGGCCACCCGCGCCGCCACAGTCCACGTCGGGCCGCTTGTCGCCGAACTCGCGGGTGATGCTCATGGTGGACTGGAGGTAGCGCCCGTCGATCCAGGCACTGCCCCGGTTGCCCGCGATGTTCTTGCCGTCCTCGAAGTCCTTGACGCCGGTCTTGTCCGCGATGTTCTTCAGGTCGCCTTTCTTGAGGCGGACGAACTGACGGGCGACCGTCGTCGCCTTCTTGCTGCCGTCGCCGACGTTCGACTCGAGGCAGAGCATCGTGTTGCTCAAGCCATCGGTAATCGCGTTGAGGGTCACGCGCGAATCCTTGTAGAAGATGCCGTCGTTGTCCTCGAGCGGCGACTTGGTGCCCGCGACGAGGAAGTAGCTCGTCGGGCCGGCCTTCGGGTCCGGGTGATGAGGCTCGCGGGGGCTGATGAATGTCTTGACCATGATGGCGCGGATCTCCGCGTTATCCTTGTCGTCGCAATTCTTGGCGAGGTCGAGCTTCTTGTACAGGTTGTCCTGTTCGATGTAGGGCAGCAGTTGGGCGAAGCCGGAGAAGGACTTGTCGTCCACCCCCGGAGGCAACTGGCCGTTGGCGTCCATGTAGGAGTGGCAGGCAATGCCGATCTGCTTCAGGTTGTTCTGGGACTGCATGCGGGCGGCCGACTCGCGAACCTTCTGCACCGCCGGCAAGAGCATGCCAATGAGGATCGCGATCAACGCGATCAGGACGAGCAACTGGAACAGGCCGTAGCCGGGACGGGGAGACGTGCGGGACATGGGATTCTCCTTGGAGGAGCGGGACTTCTTTCGTCCATTATCGCCGACCGGGCGCGCCCGACAAGGAGAATCGGGACGGGGAAGATTGACTTTGGCGAGCCGCCTCCGAAACTACCTCTTCCAACCCCACACGATCAAGGAGACGAGTCTATGCTCGCGGCAATGTTCAACCTACTCATCTGGGCCCAAGTCGGTCCCAAGGGAACGGGATTCCCAGCCGGCGGTCAATCGACTCCGGGGGCGGACGGCCTCCTGGGTGGCGGGATCGTAATGGTCGTCGTGTATCTCCTCCTTGTGGGATTCATGCTTTTTTGCATGTGGCAGATCTTTGTCAAGGCCGGTGAGCCTGGCTGGGCTGCCATCGTCCCGATCTACAACGTCATGATCCTGTCGAAGATTTGCGGTCGAGGCGAAGTGTTTGGCCTGCTGCTCTTCGTCCCCTGTGTGGGCATCGTCATCGCGGTCCTGCTCGCCCTCGACCTGGCAAAAGTATTCGGGAAGAGCGCCGGCTTCGGCATCGGCTTGCTCCTCCTCGGCATCGTCTTCTACCCCATGCTCGCGTTCGGCAGTGCCGAATACGTTGGGGCGGACGGTAGGAGCCCAGGCCGGAGACGCCGTCGTGGTGACGAGGACGACGAAGACGAGGACGACGATGAGGAAGACGAGCGCCCGCGACGACCGGCCCCGAAGGATCCGCGCACCCAGCAGCGCCCTTCAGCTCCGCCGCCGGCCGCGCCGAAGCGACGACCGCCCGTCGAAGACGACGACGATGAGGAAGAGGAGCGCCCACGTCCCAAGAGGCGATGATCCCATCACCCCTGGCGACCTCATCGACGACGCCCGGCTCTGCCGGGCGTCGTCATTTCTCGCGCGGAGATGGGAAGTGAATGGTACGAATTACAATGATTCGGACGATTCTGCACGATCTGAAAGGCCGCTGAAATGTGGGGCTGGGTCGAGACAATCGATTTATCTGCATATTGCGATGTGTCTTGCGTCGAATGGATGGTGTCGCGCCCGAGTTTGGCACGCTCATTGCTTTATCTAATCCATCTAATCGACAGCGGAAGCGACGATTGGAGTAACTCGAAGACCGGATCAACCCCCGTTGATTCGGTTGGAGCGTCCCGAAGGGCATCCCTCGCCTTTTCGGAATCAGACGGTCTGAAGCGAGTACCACCGAAACGTCGCTTCTCTCATCCCCCTCCCTCCCCCCAGCAAGTCCCCCGAACCTTTCCCCGAGCCACCCGGATCCCCCCGGGTGGCCTCGTCGTTGATAGAGAGACGGCCGCCCGAGATCAGCGGCCCGACCAGCTCGACGGCCTCAGCGGAGGAGGAGGGATTCGAACCCTCGAACGTGTTGCCACGTTGGCGGTTTTCAAGACCGCTGCAATCGGCCACTCTGCCACCCCTCCGGGGGTTTCCTCATGGAATTCATCTCCAAACTACTCTAGAAGACACCGCAGGGGTTCACAAGGGTAGGAAGAATCTGGACAAACTTCGAGGGGGTGGATCGATGAAGATGAGAATTCGAGGCTCTGACGGCATTCGCTGGGTGTGGCAAAACTTTCGGGGGCGCGACGAACCGGGAGCGGAAACGCCTCGTTCCCAGGCTCCGCCTGGGAACGGGCTGCCTTGCAGGCTTCGCCTGCTCTTCGATCTTCCGGCGAGGCATGAGGAGCGGTCAGCGCCCCCTCTTCCAAGAGCAGGCGGAGCCTGCAAGGTGG
>JANXSH010000082.1 GCA_025356615.1 Planctomycetia bacterium
ACGACCCTCGGTTCCTTCGCGCGACATGCCGGGCAATACTCCCCCGCGTCGTCCAACGGATCCGCCGGCGTCCCCTTCGCCGGGTCGAACACCTCCCCGGCGAGGATGCGCAATACGTCGCGCCGGAATCGCTCCTTCTCGACCGCGTAGACCCCGCCGCGCGCGCCGACGAAGGCGCAGTTCCACGCCGACATCGCCTGGCCGAACCGGAGCGCTTCACGGATGTCCTCGGTCGTTGACTCTTGGAAGCTCTCGACTCCGTGCTGGCCAAGTTGGTGGATCAGGCCAGCGGTACACCAGTCGCCGCTGCCGCCCGCGTCGCGCGTCGTCGTCACGCGGAACGCGGGCAGGTGGTGCCAGTCGGTGCCACGCCGGTAGCGCAACCCCGACACGCCGAGCGTCTCGATGACCAGGCTCGGGCCGGGCGCGGGGGACAGGCCCGGCAACCGCTCTTGCGAGAACTTCAGCACGTCGGCCACGGCACACGCTTCGGCGAAACTCGTCTCCGGCCCGGCGTAGTTCGGCTCGTAGACGACGAGCGCCCCACGCTCTTTCGCATACCCGGCGAGGCGGAGCGACCCCGGCGAATCGCGGTCGAAGAAGAAGACGCGCGGCGTCGGCACCAACGGGAGTCGGGCCTCGACCTCGGCGAGGGGGACCGGCTCGAAGTAGCGCAAGCGGTAGCCGCACATGGGGCAGTGCGAGGAGTAGGAGTGCGTCGCGCCGGCGAAATCCTCGCGAACGTGGTGGACGATGATGGGCGTCTCCCCGCCGGGGACGAACCGCACGAGGTCGAGTCCGACGCCCCAGCGGACCAGGTCGGCGGCGTATCGCGCGCCGGAGTCGTCGTCACCGAGGTCGGTGAGCGGCAGTGAGCGCCAACCCAGGTAGGCGAGGTTGGTCAGCACGTTGCCGCAGGTGCCTCCGCCCTGGGAGCGCGGGGGCATCCCTTCCCGGACGATCACGTCGAGCGTCAGTCGGCCCATGCCGACGGCGACCGCGCCGGACGGGGGCGGCGCGAAAGGGTTCGTGGCCATCATCCGGGCGTGTCGCCGTAGAGTTCTTCGTCGGAAGGAAGCTCGTCGGGGGGCAAGAGGACCGCGCCGACTTCGAACCAGTCGTCGCCGCACCCCTGGACGCGGACGATGCGCGCGGGCATCGAGACGCGCGGCGTCTGCGGCGTCAGGGGCAGGTGGAGCATGACTTGTGAAGAAGGTAGCTTGCCGGGCAGGTAGAAGCCGATGCCGTTGAGCGAGAGGTCTTTGCCCTGGCACTCGATGGGCGGCCCTTGCGTGCCATCGGGCAGCATGGAGCAGAGTTGGACCGGGTGGTGCCAGACGATGCGCTCCTGCGCTCGGCCACGCGGGTTGACCTGGAGGTGTGCCCGCATGCTCTCGACGAGGAGCGGGCCGACGACCTTGAGCAGATCGCCGCTCTGCTCCTTGGAGCAGTCGTGGGGGTGCAGGTCCATGCGGAGTTCGGTCCGCAACTGGACGCCGTCCGGGGCGGTCATGTCGGGGGGCGTGATCTGGAGGCGGATCTCGATGGCGGGTTGCTTGCCGGTCCAGCGCTGCCAGAAACTCTGGGGCGTCGGCATCTGGTAGACGAAGGCGAGCGCTTCGGAGGCGACGATTTCGGCGCTCCATTGCTGGCGGAATCCCTCGAGGCGCTGGCCGATCGTCGTCGCGGTCAGGCTCGTGCCGAAGCGCGTCGTCTGGACGAGTTCGCTGGCCTTGGTGATCGGTAGTCGCCGAGTGCCGGTCGCGGGCAGGATGCGCGTGGGGGTCGTCGAGGGCTGGAGAGGAGCATCGACGGGCGTAGTGGTGGACTCGAGCGCCTCGAAGAGGTCGAGGACGCTGTCCCAGCGCTTGCCGGGGTCGGGGCTGAGTGCCTTGGCGATGAGGACTCGCTCGGCGGGGGGGAGTCGATCGAGTTGGAGAACCGGCGGATCGCCCTTGCGAGGCGCTGGCAACGTGGCGGGGAAACTGCCGGTGAGCAGTTCGTGGTAGATCAGCGCGAGGCTGTAC
>JANXSH010000134.1 GCA_025356615.1 Planctomycetia bacterium
CACCACCAGCCCTAGATGTCAAGTAAAGGGTGAAGCCGGTGAGGTGCTGGTGGGCCTCGCTCCGCTCGACCCACCCTACGAGTCGATCAACGTAGGCGCTCCCGAAACATTTGCCACACCCTTATTCCATCGCCTTCCACGTCACCTCGAAACAAGTCCCCTGGCCGGACTGGCTGCTGACGACGATCGTGCCTCCGTGCCCCTCGACGACTTGCTGGACGACCGCCAGGCCGAGGCCCGTGCCAAATTCCTTGGTCGAGAAGAACGGCTCGAAGACCTGCCCGCGCACCTCCTCGCTCATGCCCTCCCCGGTGTCGGTGACGACGAGATGCACCTCGCCGTCCCGGAGGAAGGTCTGGACGCGGAGGGTGCCGCCGCCGGGCATCGCGTCGCGCGCGTTGAGGCACAGGTTCATCAGCACTTGCTGCACCTGCGTCTCGTCGGCGAGGATGGGCAGCTCGCCGCAGGGAAGGTCGTCCTCGAGGACGATCGACGAAGGCAGCGTCGCCTGGAGCAATTCGAGCGTCCGCCGGGAGACGAGGTTGACATCGACCCGTCGCGGGTGCGTGGGGCGCTGCTTGCTCAGGGCGAGCAACTGGGCGGCCAGGCCGGCGGCTTGCTCGGACGCCTCGTCGATGCGTCGCAGGTCCGTAAGTACGATGTGGTCCGGCGGCAGGTGTCCCCGCGCCAGGTGGGTCAGGCTGAGAACGATGCCGAGGAGGTTGTTGAAGTCGTGGACGACTCCGCTGGCGAGGCGACCCATGAGTTCGAGTCGCTGGGCGCGGTGGAGTTCGCGTTCGAGCTGGCGCTCGCGGGTGACATCGACTAAGAGCGTCGTCGTGCCGATGACGACGCCGTCCTGGAAGCGGGGCTGGCAGATCGAATAGGCCACCTTCTCCGAGCCGTCCTTGGCCCGGTAGCGGAACTCGCCCTGGCCGATCTGGCCCGCTATCGCGCTTCGCTGGAGGCGGTACGCGATGGCGACATCTTCTGGAAGAATCAGGCTCGCCCAGGCGGTCGGTTCCGAGACCTCGACGAGGGAATAGCCCGTCAGGGTACTCGTCGCCGGGTTGATATAGGTGACTCGCAGGTCGAGGTCGCACTGGATGAGCATGAGCGGGAGCGACTCGACAAGCCCGCGGTAGCGCTCCTCCGAACTGCGGATCGTTTCGCGGGCATGGACGTAGGCGCTGATGTCGGAAAAGGTCGTCACCACGCCGGGGGGCGCGCCGAGCGGCATGGCGTTGACCAGGATCCAGCGCGAGAGCAGACAAGAACCGGAGCCGCTGTCGCTCATGCCCGGCGATTGGACGCCGAGGATGACGTGGCGAACGGGCCGCCCCGTGCGCAGGGCGACCTGAGCGGGGTACTCATCGGCGGCGAGGGGGCTGCCTTTCTCGTGGAAGAAGACCCAGGGGATCTCCTCGAGCGTTCGCCCACGCATCTTGTCCGCCGACATGCCGAAGAACGCCCCGGCCGCCGGATTGGAACTGACGATTCGGCCCCGCTCGTCGTGGACGAGCATGCCCTCGGCCATCGTCTCGATGACGACCCGGAGGCGAACCTCGGTGTCCTTTCGTGCGGCCTCGGCCTGGTGCAGTGCGGTGAGGTCTTCCAGCACCCAGACGGCGGCCTTCTGGTTGCTCCGACCGCCGAGGCTGACGGGGGCCGCCCAGGTCACGAGCGGCACTCGTTTGCCGTCAGGCCGGTACACGATGATGTCGTCGCGCATGGTGGTTCGGCCCTCCATGAGGGCTTGATAGACAGGCAATTCCTCGGCGGGGTAGAGCGTCCCGTCCGCGCGGAAGAGGCGGTAGACCTCGGGCAGGCGGTCTACCCCGGCGGCGGAGTCTTCTCGCTGACCCAGCAGTTGCCGGGCGCGGGCGTTGACGAGGATCGGCAAGCCCTGCGATCCCTGGACGAAGAATACGCCCGTCGGGAGGTTGCCGACGAGCGCGTGGAACATATTCGTCGTCCGGCGCAGGTCGTCGGCCAGGGCGCGTTGCTCGGTGATGTCGGTCACTACGCCCTCCCAGCCCACGAGCCGTCCGTCCTCGTCGCGGCGTGGGGCCAGGGTGTCTCTCAACCAGCGGGTCGAGGATTTCGCCACGGCGATGTCGCCCGAGAGGCCGATACTGCCGATGGGACGCCGTGAACTATCCGGCCCGACGGACCCCGCGAGGCGGTATTCGCAGGTGACGGGTTGGTTTTGTCGGGCGAGTTGTTCGAGGGCGGCGAGGATGACCTCGCGATCCTCCCCGTGGACGCAGGCCAACCAGCGCGTGTAGTCGCCCAGCAGGTCCACCCCCGGACAGCCGAGGAGGTCGAGGCTCGCGTTACTTACCAGCGTGATCTCGGCGACTCCCACGCCGATCCCCCCCTTGGCGCTCGTTTCTCGAGGCCCGCCGGGATCGCTGCCGCGTGGGGGATCGCTCCCGCGTGGCGCTCGCAACAGCCGGGCGCTGTAGATCACGACCGGCACCTGCGAGACGACCTGTCGGTAGCCCGCCTCTCGGCGGCGGACCCAGGACGACCCCGCCGCGACGAGCAGTGCCGTGCTGCACTGGGCGACGAGGTGCGCTTGCATCAACGGCTGGAAGAGCGGATCGCGCGAGGGGATCATCTTCAGCGCATGGGCCATGAGTAAAGCGACGGAGGCCGCCGAGGCGACCAGCGTGCCGCCGCGCAACCCCTGGCGGAGTCCCGCCCAGACGATGAGCAACATGGGTCCGCCCCAGAGCTGCCAGCCGAGCAACTCTCCAGGGCCGTGCAGCCGGGCCAGGAAGAGGCACGCGGTACTCGTCGCCAGGATGAGAAGTCCGATCTCGAGCCAGTCGCCCCGAACAGACCCCGTCCCGCCCTCCGTGCCCAAGGAGGACGAATCCATGAACGGCACGAGCGACCCCCCGGAAAGGTCCGTCGGGCCGCGACCGAGCGGCGCATCGGGTCGGAGCCAGCCGAGTCGTTGGAGCCAGGGAGTGGCGAGGACCAAGAGGGGCGGAACCACGACGAGTATGCCCAGCGCGCGAGCCAACCAGAAGGACGCGAGGTGTAGGAAGAAGCCGCCCGCTCCCAGGTGGGGGTTTTCGATGAGTACGGCGAAGCCGAGGTGGAGGAGCGAGGACAGCAAGGCGACCACGCCGGGTACGAGCAAGACGAACAGCATCGCGGAGCGTGGATCCCCCATTCGTGGGTTCCCTCTCGCGATGGTGTGATACAGCCACCACGCCGAGAATGCCTCGAGCGGCAACAAGGTCGTCTCGATGAGAACCCAACTCAGATCGAGGAGGGCCGTCCCGGCGAGGTGTTGCACGACGAGCAGCAGGCCGCTCGCCACCAGGACGCCGACCCCGAAACGCCAGCCGAACCAGGCGATGAAGACGATCCCCAGGCCCGCCACGGGCGACCAGATCGGCACGCGCGGCGGCCCCCAGGCGAGCGGCTGCGCTAGGTGGATCACCGCGAGGGCGAACAAGACCTGCACCCAGCCGGGCACCCGAGGTAGTCGGGGCGGACCGGGATACGACTGATTCCGAATCCCGAGGTCGCCCTTCACCGTGGGAATGGCCAGGGGAGTTTTGCTCGCGGAACTGTTCTCGGATCGAGACGTACTCATGATGATTCCGACGGCGCGGACGGCTCTCCCCATTCCGGGTCGTCCGCGCGAAGGCAGTCAGGGGATATTTTTGGTAGTGTATCCCCTTCGTAGTCACATCTCAAGCGCGGACCTCGGAAAAGTCGTTGACGGGTAGAATCGGCACTCCGATTGCGCCGGTTGTCTCGATCGCCTCGGCCCCGGCGACCAGATCCAGGATCGGCGTGGGGACCGATTCACCTGGAGCCGATCGCAACGTGCCGATCATGAACAAGCACAGGATCCCGGAGGCGCAGGCGATCAGCCCGACGAGCGGGAATCCGACGAGAGGACTCTTACCCTCGGTGTCGCCCAGCAAGAGGACGCCGAGCAGAGGCGCGAGGCCGGCGGCGAACTGTTGCACGGAGGAGTTGACGCTCAAGAAGCTGCCCCGCTCGCGGGGCCGGGCGACCGAGGTAATCATCGCCATGCCGGGCACCATGCGCCCGCTGGTGAAGACGAACAGGGCGGTCGTGACCCCGAGGACGGCGGGGAGCGACGAGCCTTCGGGGATGTTCGTCAGCGCCAGGATCGTGAGCAGGGCCACGCCGGCCAGCACGCGAAAGACGAGGATCCGGGGTAGGCGGTCGGACAGCCGTCCGAAGAGGTTCATGCTGACGAGCGTCGCGGCCCCGCCGGTGAGGTACACCCAGTGGAGTTGGCCCTCTTCGACCCCGACGTTCTTGACGAGGAAGGCGGCGATATAGGGGATGACCATGAACGTGCTGAAGACGAGCAACAGCATGAGCAGATAGGCCCGCAGGTGGGCCGGCCTCGTGGCGATGTCCCAAAGGGGAGTGCGGCGATGATTCCCGGCGAGGTGGCCCCGCACGGTCGGCAACGTGAGCCAGCCAACGGCGAAGAGGGCCACACTGACGAGGGCCAGAACGGCGAACGGGGCGCGCCATCCCCACGGCGAGGATTGCGCCAGCAGGAGTCCGGCGGGCACCCCGGCGACCGACGCGAGGGAAAACCCGGACATGACCACCCCCATCGCCGTCCCGCGCCGCGAAGGCGGAAAGGCGTCGCCGACGATGGCGAGTACGACCGCCGCCATGACCCCGCCGAACCCCCCCGCCAAGACCCGGCCCAGGAACAGCGTCCAATAGTCCGGGGCGATAGCACAGACCGCCGTCCCACCCGTGAAGCCGGCGTAGAGGAAGAGGAGCGATGTCTTACGATCGAAGCGGTCGAGAAGCGAAGCCAGGAGCAGCCCACTGATTGCCGCCGAGAACCCGTAGGCCGAGATCAACACGCCGAACTCACGGATGGAGATATGGAGGTCCGCCTGGAGCTGAGTCGCGAGCGGCATGAGGATCATGAAATCGACGATGTGCGTCACCTGCACCGCCGCCAGCATCGCGAGGAGGATCCATTGGGCGGCGGTCAGGCGTTGATCGGGGCTATCGCCCGTGGATGTCAGCATGCAAACCTCCTGGCACAGGATTGGGCGCGATCCGATCGCGAAGGATGCAGTTTAGCGACAGTCCGAACAGAAGTGAACCACAGAGTCACAGAGGGCACCGAGAAGAAACGGTCGCTATACTCGGCGCGGTCAGGGATGACACAAATTTAGTAGGGACGAGAGGTGGCGCGGTGTAGAAAGATCCAGGATGTATCGAGAGTAGACCGTGGCTGGCACCTTCGCTGACCTCATGGCCTTCTGATGCTCAGGGCCGCGCCCACTACTCTCTGCGGTTCCTTCCATCTCTCTACCCGTTTCCACCTCCCGCCCATCGAACCGGACGTGCGGATCTCCCGCATCCGGCTCTCCTTCCCTCCTCACACTTTCGCCCACAGAGGGAGGCGGCGAACTGCACGGACCATCTTCACCAGTCCGTACTTCTCCTAGGAGCGTGTCCTAGTATTAGTCTGTACTCCCTCGATGGCTCTCGTTCTTGCTGGGCTTTGGCCTTTTCGGCCTCCGCCCAGCCCTCGGCGCGCACTGCTCCCTCGAATATTCGCGACAACGTTTTTGCGACGCCAAATCTTGACACCACTCGCTCATCCCCACCACGACAACACCTGTACGGGATGGTGTACTGGGAAAAGCCGAGGCTGAACAGCAGCAAAAAATGCCGGGTCGCCTCTCGTGGGTTGGTCAGCAGGCGCTTGCCTTTGGCTGACCTGGGATCGCTCCGAAAATCGTTGCCAACCTTCTATCTGGTAAGGTGTTGCGTCAAAATGACGGTGGGGATCAGCGAGTAGTGTCGGAAACTGCTCCAAGTTCGGAACTGGGAACAGATGAAGGAACTTCGTCGTCTCAGGGATCTGGAGGTAGTAGAGGAACCCATCGGTGTGAACTGGAATACTGACCGGGAGATAGCCCTTCTCAAAAAAGAAATCGACGAATTGAAGAAGTGGAAGGGCTACGGCAACGAGCAACTCGCAGTACGCGGCAAAGATTCCTGAATAGGCAATGTAATTACCCTCGCCATAGTGTACGCCTAGCGATCGCCCTTACGATTCACTTCGAGAAATGACGCACCCTACCCCTTCGAAGCCGCCCGCAGCGCATCCATCCCCTTCGCAATCCCCCCCGGCGCGTGGAAGATCGACGACCCGGCGACGAGAACCCCGCCCCCCGCCGCGACGACCTGCGCCGTCGAATGCACATCGATCCCCCCATCGACCTCGAGTTCGATCTCTTTGCGAGTCGTGTCGATCAGCTGCCGCACCTGGCGAATCTTCTCCAGCATGGACGGCATGAACGCCTGCCCCCCGAAGCCCGGCTCGACCGTCATCACTAGCACGATATCGACCTCGGCGAGGATGTCGGAGATCACGACCGGCGAGGTGCCGGGCTTCAGCACGACGCCGACCTTCTTGCCGAGGTGCCGGATGCGCCGGACGGTCTGTCGGAAGTCGAGCGCCGCCTCGACGTGGACCTGGATCGTGTCCGCCCCCGCCTTGGCGAACGCCTCGACGTAGCGCTCCGGCTCCGCGATCATCAGGTGGACCTCGAGCGGCAGTTTCGTCACCCGCCGGAGCGCCTCGACGACGACCGGCCCCATGCTGATGTTCGGCACGAAGTGGCCGTCCATCACGTCCACATGGATGCGATCCGCGCCGGCGGCCTCCGCCTCGCGCACTTGATTCCCGAGCTGCGCGAAGTCAGCCGCCAGGATCGACGGGGCCAGTTTCACTTCGATCATGCGATTCTCCCCAAGCATACTCCTGATTGCTCTTCCGGCGAGCCGGAAGCGTAAGCGACGGATAGATCATGTCTCCCATCGTTTGCGATTCCGGCTCGTCGTCTCCCGAACCGAATCGGTCAATGCAGCAAACTCTGCGCCATCACCCCCGCGACGACGATGCTCTGGTGGAACACCTCGTCGCGCTCGCGGTCCGACAGTTGCCGGCCCACGAGATCGACCGGCGACTGGTGCGGCACGGTCATCGTGCGGGCCGCAGAGTCCGTGCCCTCGTGCTGCACGCTGAGGCGCTGCGCGTCCTCGCGGGAGATGACCAGCGCTCCGGGTTTGTCGTCGATCCGGCAGGCGATGCGGACGCGGAACACCTCCGGCGTCCCCTGCTCGCGCCGGCGGATCCTCACCATCGCGTCCCCCTTGGCCGTCCTGAACTTCCAGGCCATCTCGACGCCCGGCGTGAATCGGCCCGCCTGGGCCTTCCATTCCAGGTGCTGCGTCAGCCACGACGCCAGCAGCCAGGCCTGGATCGAGGCGTGCGGCCCGTGTTCGACCACGACCTCCGTCGCCGACTCCGCCGCGCCGGCGGCGGCGGTCGGCTCCAGCGCCTGGGTCAGCAGCCGTCGCCAGTATTTCAGCCTACGCCAGTTGAGGTCCGAGGCGACGCGCCACCGGCCACCGGCCCGCTGGATCTGCTCGACCCACGCCGCCGTCGCCGCCATCCCGCGGGCCGGGTCGGGCCAGCCGATGCTGTCGTAGATGATCTGCTGCGCGTTCTCGGCCAGTTCCATGAGGAGCGACCCCGCCAGCGGCGGCGGCACGGTCGCCACCCACCAGAGGTTCACGGGCAGATCCCCGATCAGCAGCGCCCGCACGGCGAACGGCAGGCGATCGACCGAGTGCCCCGCCGCGTGGAGCGTCACCATCTCCGCGCAGGTGTAGCGCTTGGCCCCGACGCCGATCGGCCGCACGCTCACCCGCGCGGTCACGTCCTTCGACCCGCCCGGCTCGCCGATGAGCAGGATCGTCCGCGACGGGTGGACGGCCGAGATGGCCGGGATCTGCTCGTTCACCTCGATCGACTGCTCGAGGCTGTTGCAGAAGATCACGAGGTTGCTCATCCTCGCGCGGTGGATCGGGCCGGTGCCTTGGAGCGCCTTCATCTGGCGGTTCAACTCCTGCTCCACGTCGCGCACAGGCACGACCAGGGAGGGCGAGGGCTTCGGCACGGCCTCGGCTTCGGCTTCGGCGGGTCGGTCGCTCATAGCGTCCTCCATTGTCGGCCGTCGGCCTCGATGATGCGGTCGGCCTCGCACGGCCCCCAGGTGCCGCACTGGTACTCCGGGAGGTCGCGGACGCGCTGACGCTGCCAGTAGTCGAGCAGCGGCATCACGAACTTCCACGCCGCCTCGACCGCGTCGCGCCGCAGGAAGAGGGTCGCGTCGCCCGCCATCACGTCGAGCAGGAGGCGCTCGTATGCTTCGGGCGAAGGCCCGCCGAGGCTCTGGCTGTAGTTGAACTCCATCTGGACGGGGTAGATCCGCACCTTCGGGCCGGGCAGCTTGCTGGCGATGCGCATCGCCAGGCCCTCCTCGGGCTGCACGCGCAGCGATAGGACCGTCGGCTCGAGGGGCACCTCGGGCGAGTGGTTGAACAGCACCTGCGGCACGGCCTTGAACTGGATGGCGACCTCGCTCGACCGCTTGGGCAGGCGCTTCCCGGTGCGGAGGTAGAACGGGACGCCGCTCCAGCGCCAGTTGTCGATGAACAGCTTCATGGCGACGAACGTCTCGGTCGTCGAGTTGACGGACTCCTGCGGCAACGGCTTGCCCATCGAAGAGAACGAGTCGCGGACCTCCTTGCGGTAGCCCGGCACGCGCCGGCCGTGTACGTCGCCCTCGATGTACTGGCCGCGCACCACCGTGCGGTCGATCTCGGCGATGTCGATCGGGCGGAGGCAGTTCAGCACGCTCGCCTTGGCGTCGCGGACGATGTCCGGGGCCAGCGACCAGGGCGGCTCCATCGCGACGACGCACAGCACCTGGAGCATGTGGTTCTGCATCATGTCGCGCATCGCGCCGACGCCCTCGTAGTAGCCCGCCCGCGTGCCCAGCATCTCGCCCGAGTCGGCGTCGTATTGCACCAGCCCTTCTTCCTCGGCGACGGTGATCTGGACGTGGTCGATGTACTTGCCGTTCCAGAGCGGCTCGAAGATGCTGTTCGCGAAGCGCAGGACGAGCAAGTTCTGGACGGTCTCCTTGCCGAGGTAGTGGTCGATGCGGTAGGTCTGCGACTCGTCGAAGGCCGACGCGACCTGGGCGATGATCTCCCGCGCGCTGGCGAGGTCGTGGCCGATCGGCTTCTCGACGATGACGCGCGTGAAGGCGGTCGTCTCGTCCGGCGAAGTGACGAGGCCGGCCTGCTGGAGCTTGGCGACGCACATACCGACGAGAGAAGGGGGGACCGCGAGGTAGAAGACGCGCGCCCCTGGGATGCCGAACTGGATGTCGTTGGCGTCCAGCTTCGCCTTGAGTTGGGCGTAGGCGCGGGTGTCGTTGAAGCTGCCCGCGACGAAGAAGAGGGACCGCGTGAAGTCGGCCCAGTGGCTCTCGTCGAGCGCCTGGCGCGAGAACCGCGAGATGCCGCCCTTGGCCCGCTCGCGCAGGTACTCGTCCGGGTCGCCCTTGATGCTCCCCTCCGCCGGGAGGCCGAACCCGACGACCGCGAAGTGCGACGGCAGCAGGCCATCGACGTTGAGGTTGTAGACGGCGGGGAGGAGCTTGCGCCAGGCCAGGTCGCCCGGCGCGCCGAAGATAACCAGCTGGCACGGCTGCGGCACGAGCGAGCGGGGTTTGGCGGACGAATCCGATGCCATGATCATCTCCCGTTGCGAGTTCGTTCTTCCAGGAATTCGAAGCCGGCGGTCTCGTCACCCACTAGCACGACATCGGCCATGCCGAGGAAGAGGCCCGTCCCGACGACGCCGGGGATCGCCCGGAGCGCGGCCTCCAGCGCGGGCGCGTCGGCGATCGGCCCGAGTCGGGCGTCGAGGATCGTGTTGCCATTATCGGAGAGGAATGGCCGGCCGTCCTTTTGGAAGAGGACGGAATCCAGGCCCAAGGCCCGGAGGCGCGACTGGACGAACGCTGCGGCGAAGGGCACCACCTCGATCGGCAACCGGCCGCGTGAGCCGAGCCGTTCGACGAGCTTCTCCTTGCCGACGAGGAGGACCACCTTGTTGGACGCAGAGGCGACGACCTTTTCGCGCACGAGCGCCCGGCCGTACCCCTTGATGAGGTTCAGGTCCGGATCGACCTCGTCGGCACCGTCGATGGTCAGGGCGAGTGGCAGCCCCGCGTCGAGACCGACGACCAACAATCCGAGGCGCAACGCGGCCTCCTCCGACGTTCGAGAGGTGGGCACGACGCGGACCTTCAACCCCTGGCCGACGCGCCGTCCCAGCGCCTCGATGAACGCCGCAGACGCACGGCCCGAGCCGAGGCCGATCGTATCGCCGTCACGCACGAAGTCCAGGGCACGCTCGAAGATGGTCATGTCGGTCCCCTCCCGCTGGGCGCGGACGAAGAGTATCCGCGTCAGGGCATTATCGGACCTGGGGGGGGAAACGTCACTCCTGGGTTTTAGACATGATCTCCTCGATCTCGAGGAGCCTGCGATCACTCTGCCGACTTCTTGGGCCGGCGCTTGCCGCGCGTCGAGGCGGGCGGCGGCTTGGGCAGTTCATCGAGCAAGCTGTCCTCGAAAGCCTGTAGGCTGGCACAGACGGCGGCCCGGCGGTTCAGTCGGGATAGCCGGTCGATCTCCTTGACCTGCTCGAGGCCGGCGGTGATCGGTGGGGGTACGACCCCGAACCGTTCCTCGAGGGATTCGAGCATGGATTTCACGCGCGCCGTGCGCTCAGACTCATCGACGATCTCCCGAATCAACGGCGATTCGATCAGCATTTTCCTGCCTCCTAAAATGTCCAACCACTCAGGTTTATCGAAATGTAGTTGAGCGAACACCTGCGACACCGCCAGCAGGTTCGCCCGCTTCTCTCCGCCTTCTCGGTCGATCCGATCTCGGCACCGCTGCAACAGCACCTCCGGCGGACCGTCATACTGCGCCAGCGACGCCAGCGGGACGACTCCCACATTGGGAGCCGTCAACAACTCCTCTGCCGACAGCGTCCACAATTCGACCACCTTCCAGCGCAATACCTCACCCGACCATCCCAACGCGCTTGTCTCTTCCACCGACTCCGGGACGCGATAGTTGCCGCGCGGACACAAGCAAAGCACCACGGCATCGGCCAGCACTCCGCGCGCCTGACGCACCAGGCGGATATCGTCGCTCACCTGTTCGACTACGCGCTTCTCGGGATAGGTCGCCACCTCCACCAGTACGAGCTTCGGCTCGTCCGAGTCGGCGAAGCGGGCTTCGAGCAGGCCATCGGGCAACTTCCTCGGCTGGACGACTTCCGCCTTGCGCGCCCGGCACGACACGACGGAGCGCGCCCCGGCCAGGTAGAGGATGGCCGGGCCTTCCTCCTCCAGCATCCACTTGCTGCTCGGGTCGAACGACTGCTGCGGCATGGCCCCTCCGTCGTCAGGCAGACAAACTCTCCGATCAGGGTAGCACGATGATGGGAGCTTCGACAATTGAACTTTCGGCCTGGTTCCTACGTCGTGTAACTGCGACCGTTTATCCGTGAAGAAGTGCCGGACGTGTGGGATGGACTCGTCACCGGGCGAAACATGGTAACGTAACGACAACGTAACGATGCCGATGGTCGATCGCTTACTCGGCTATCCCGTTGTCTCTACTCACGATAAACTGGAGCAGAAACAAGTTCCAACGCCGTTCCAAGGGGAGTGCATCATGAGAAGACATCTAGCCGTCCTGGTGGGCAGCGTGGCCCTCGGGCTGTGCGGACTGATCGTGTTCGTGTCGGTGCGTCCGGGCAACGCCAGCGCCCCTCCGGTCGTCGCTGGGGCGAAGGCGGAGGGCGACGGCCCGCGCATCGCGTCGAGTAAGATCAGCCATGTGACCGTGTACCCCGACAGCGCGCTCGTCACCCGCGAGATCGACGTGCCCGCCGGGGCGGGGCTGATGGAACTCGTCGTCAGCCCCCTGCCCGAGGCGACCATCGTCAGCTCGCTCTACACCGAGTCGAACGAGACGATCCGCGTGCTGACGACCCGCTTCCGCACCCGGCCCGTCAAGGAAGACACCCGCGACGAGGTCCGCAAGATCGACGAGGAGATCAAGAAGCTACAACTCGAGCAACGCAAGATCACAGCCGAGAGCAAGACCCTGAGCGAGAACATGGGCCTCATGACGAAGCTCGAGGCGTACACGACGGCCAGCACCATCCACGCGACCGAGAAGGGCAAGCTCGACAGCGATGCCGCCATCCAACTGGCGAAGTACCTGATGGACGGTCGCGTCGAGAAGATGAAGGCGCTCCTCGTCCTGCAAGAGCAGACGCTGACGAACACGGAGAGCATGGAATACGCGAAACGCAGGCTCAACAGCCTGACGACCGGGACGAACAAGGTCGAGCGCGACGCCGTCCTCGTCATCGACAAGCCGAACCCCGGCGCGGGCAAGGTGAAGCTCAACTACCTCGTCAGTAGTGCAGCCTGGAAGCCGCAATACAAGTTCCGCGCTGGCAAGACGGCGAAGGATGCCGTCACCGTCGAATACCTCGCGGCGGTGGTCCAGCAGACCGGCGAGGACTGGGAGCGCGTCGGGATCACCCTCTCGACGGCCCAGCCGATGCTCAATGCCGCCCCGCCGGAACTGCACGCCCTCGCCGTCGCCATCATGCCCCGAGACGGCAAGCCGACGGGCGTCACACTCGGCGGCCTCCAACAGGGCGTCGGCAATAGCTACCTCAATAACGACTCTCGGGTGGCCCAGACGGCCAACGTGCCTCCTGGCGCGATGCAGCCCCCGATGCCTTCAGAGTCGCTCTCCAAGAATCGCATCACCTTCGCCAACCCCGGCATGGGTGCCCGAGCCGAGGATCTCAAGGAAGCGTCGAAGCAACTCCGCGCGCAATCGCAAATCGCCTCCAACATGAAGGCATCGAAAGACGCCAGCGAGTTGGCCAACTACGCCGCCGTCCTCGATCAGGTGTGCGACCTCGTCGTGATGACTCAAAAGGCCAGCCCCGGCGCGGCCCCGAAGTCCGCCGAAGGCCCGAGCGTGACGTACCACCTCGCCAACAAGCTCAGCGTGCCGTCGCGCAACGACGAACAGGTCATCGAGGTGACGAAGCTAGACTTCGAGCCGGACTACTTCTACAAGGCCGTCCCCGTGCTGTCGGCCCATGTCTACCGCCAGGCGAACCTCGTCAACAAGAGCAAGCACGTCCTGTTGCCGGGCGAGGCGACGATGTACAACGGCACCGACTTCGTGGGCCGGATGACCCTGCCTCTCGTCGCGGTCGGCGAAGAGTTCACGGCCGGCTTCGGCGCGGAGCCGCAACTCCAGGTGTCGCGCCTCATGGTCGAGCGATCCAAGACCATGCAGGCGGGCAACCAGATCCTGAAGTACGAGTACCGCATCCTGATCTCGAGCTACAAGACCGAGAAGGTCAAAGTCCAGGTCTGGGACCGCCTGCCGCACGCCGAGAAGGAGGCGATGGGGGTGAACCTCGTCAAGGTCTCGCCGGAGTTGTGCAAGGATCCGGTCTACCTTCGCGAGGAGCGGACGAACAACCTCCTGCGCTGGGACCTCGAGATCGACCCCGAGATGCGCGGCGAGAAGGCGAAGAAGATCACTTACGACTTCCAGCTCGAACTCGACCGCCAGGCCACCCTCGGCAGCTTCCAGACGAAGTGAGGTGAGGGAGGGGGGGTAGGCCCCGCGAGCCGAGCGGGGCTGGTTCGGTAGATAGGCACGGCGAACCAAGCGGTGCTGGTCCAGTCCGGCTCGGCTCGCCGGACCTACTTCTGTTTCTCCCCCGTCCGTTCATGGCCTATGCTCTGGGTGTAGCCCAGGGAGATAGCCCATGCTCAGCCCGTTCTTCGCTCTCGCCGCCCGGTCGCCGACCCGGCAGGGGACATTTCGGCGCGCCGTCGTCGGACACCTGGTCCTGGTCGCCGTCGTGGCGTTCCTCGTCGCGCGCGAAGGGTACGGCCAGACGCACGCCCTCGCGGGCCATCTACTCCTCGTCGCTGGCATCGTCGAGGGGGCGCTCCTGGTCGGCTGGCGTCTGACGCAGTTGCCGCGTAGCCAGGCGCTCGAGTTCCTCCTCGTCAGCCCCGTTCGCCCGACCCGTCTGCTCTGCGCCGAGGCCGCCGTTGGCCTGACCATCCTGGGACTGGTGACTCTGTCGGGTTTGCCGATCCTGGCGATCCTCGCGGGGGTCGGGTTGCTCGACCCGCTCGATCTCCTCCCGCTGATCCTGATCCCGTTCACCTGGGGGGCGATCACCGGGGTCGGGCTGGCCGTCTGGGCCTATGAGCCGCGAACGCACCGCAAGATAGGCGAAGTCTTCCTGCTCCTGGGCATCTTGTTCTACCTGATCGTCGGCATTCTCGCGGGGGAGAGGCTGCGCGAGTGGTTGACCTCGTTGCCCGAAGAGTTGCAGGTACTCTTCCTCCGCGCCTTCGTCGGCATGCACACGCACAACCCGTTCGGCATGCTGCGCCAGTGGATGGAGGCCGACCTTGGCGAGGTCTGGCAAGAGGCGCTCGCGCTCGAGGCGCTGTCCCTCGCGGTCCTCGGCCTGTTCGTGTGGCGCGCGAGCCGACGCCTCGAGGGCCACTTCCATGAGCGCCACTACGAGCCGGCGCGGGACGTGTCCGGCATGTGTCGGCCCCCCGTCGGGGACCGTCCTCTGTCCTGGTGGGCCGTCAAGCGCGTCTCGGAGTATTCGGGGCGGATCAACCTCTACCTCGCGGGAGGATTCTGCCTCCTCTACTCGGCGTACATCATCGCGGAACCGCACTGGCCCGCGTGGATGGGCCGGCGCATCTTCGAGCTGTGCGACTCCGCCGGGGGCGCTGCCATGCTCGCCTCGGCGCTCGTCGTTCTGGCAGCCGTGCCTGCGGCGTTCCAGTATGGGTTGTGGGACTCGAGTTCGCAGGACCGTTGTCGTCGCCTCGAGCTTCTGCTGCTGACGCGCCTGGAGGCACGCGACTACTGGGAAGCCGCCGTCTCAGCCGCGTGGCATCGCGGTCGGGGCTACTTCTTCGTCGCACTGGGCCTGTGGCTCGCCGCCTGGATAGGAGGTCGCCTCTCTGCGACCACAGCTGCGGTCGCAGTCTGCACCGGAGGGTTGCTCTGGGCACTCTACTTCGCGCTGGGCTTCCGCGCATTCTCTCGCGGAGCGCAGGCCAACGGCCTGGGCATGCTCCTGACACTTGGTTTGCCTGCCATTGCAGTCGCACTGTCGCGGGGCGGCCTGTCCCGATTCGGCGACTGGCTACCGCCCGGCATGGTCTACCGAGCCGCCACCGGCCCGCTATCCGCCTGGGCACTCCTGGGGCCGATCGCCATCGCGGCCCTGACGCTGATCGTCGCCCGCCGATCACTCGTGCGATGCGACGCGAGCCTACGCCAGTGGTACGACGGGAATCAGGGTAGCAAGGTCATGTCGTAAGAGGACATCTTATTGCGGGGTACAGGTGCAGTTCATCCGCGTGCCTGGAGCGTTACCGCTCCAAGGAGCTGCGGGCGGGGCATAGGAGACTGGCTGCTGGGAGCACGGCTGGCAGGGCTGTTGCGGAGACGCGCATGGGTAGTGGTGATCGCACCAACTCCGGCAGCCCGTCGAGCCGAAGATCATCGCCAGGGCGCACACCATCAGGATTCGTTTGGCAGCCATGGGCCATGCCTCCTCTTGCCGACCAACCTCTTGTATCCGCGACATGGGGGCGGTTGATACCGATTGATTCAAGTTCGGTCAAGAGCAAGCCGAGACACCGAGACATCTACGCTACGCTCAGAACGGGTGTAACTACGGAAGTAGGCAAAGGAGAGGCGCGGCCCCAGAGCTTATCGATTGCAATCGCTGGGCTTCGCCTACTTCCATAGGTCACACCCCCTCAGAACTGACGCTGACACGCCGGACGTTGGTTGCTATACGCCGAAACTGCGTCCGAATCTCCAACAGACGCGAAGGAGGCAGACCCATGCTATGTACGAGTATCCTGTCCGAGGTCGTCCTCGGATTCATGTTGTGGTCCGGCTTGTTCGGGACGATGCACACGTCCGATGCCCCTATGACCGAGGGTGCCTCTGCGGCATCGCCGGCATACGCCCCTTCGATGCCCGTCGTCCAGGCTTGCCCGCAGGCAAGCAGCGGGCTACCCGCACCGATGTGCTACCCGGAGGTGAGGAGTTGTCAGGCTCGCATGCCTTGTCCGGCCCCCATGAAATGCCAAAACGCGGATGTCCTCCAATTTCGCACGACCGATGCGGGGCCTGGATGTCCGGTGGTCTGTGAAGTGCCGCTGGAGCAATGTCCGGGTGTCAGCGGTGCGGTCGAGTTGCGGCCCAAGAAGGTTTGCTTCTGGTTCATGAAGCACAAAGTTACCGAGCGGACAGCAACCGGCTGTCAGCTCGCGGTGAGCCTCGAATACAAACGGCAAGGAGTCATCCAGACGTACCTCGGAAAGCAGAAGATTTGCTTCGACACGCCGACGAGCATGGTCCTCTCGGGCGATCAGCCCGAGCCGGTCTGTGTCCAGGTGGTGGCGCGAGCGACCGCCACTCCGGTCGCGATGCCGTCGTGTGCGATGCCCATGATGCCGACACAGACCCCCTTATGCCTGCCGATGCCGGCCCCTGGGTTTCCGCTCATCTACCCGGTGCAGTCGGCCCGGATCCCCGACCCGATTCCGTTGGCGATCCTGACACCGCCGTTTTTCCAGTCCTACCCCTCCATGTCGCCCGCGATCATGATTCCCCCGAAGCCCGCGCACCGCGCGTCGGTGAAGCTGGTCTACGAGTCGGGCAAGGCCCGCCTCAGACTCGAGTCCGAGGGGACATCCATGGAGTGTCTGCGGATGAAGCTCGAAGCCGGGGCTGCCGGCGCGGTCCGCCTCTCGGCGGGCAAGAATCACGTCCACATCGCGGGCATGAAGTGGAACGCTCAGGCCGACAGCATTGAAATCGGTGACGACGGCCGAATCGTGTTGGCCGGCCACGTGAAACTGATGTCCGACAAGCTGGGCGTCTGTGCCGCCGTCAAGGCGGACCGCCTGTGCGTCCAGGTCAAAGCGGGCAAGTTCGAGAAGATCGTCGATCAGAAGTGATCGAGGCCGAGTCGGAGAGGCGAGACCGGCACCGGGCCGGTCTCGCCTTTTCGCATGCGCGAACATCGCCCGGTCAGGAGCGGCGGAAGACGAGGCAGAGTCGGCTGTCGTCGCCTTCCGGCGGGAAGGCGCGGGGTCGGTTCGTGGTGCCCGGCTCGCCGGGGCAGAGGATCAGATGGTTGCCGTCGAATTCGTAGATGCCCGGCGCGGATTTGTTTTGGTGGTGGCTCGGCCCCTCATCGATGAAGATGTCCACGGCGTGGGGGCGCTGGGTCGGATCGAGATCGAGAGTGCCGACGTAGATGTCACCGTTGCGAAAGCTGAGGACGAATCGATCGCCCTCGACGTGCATCTGGGCGGCCCGCCGGCCGCTCAGCGCGACCCACCTCCCTTGCAGACGTTCCCTGTCGATCCGGGTCGCTTCCTCGCGCACCCGCTCGCGGTCCTCTACTAACAGCATGGTGTGGCTTCCTCCGTCAGAATCCGAGGGAGAGAAAAGCGGACGATTGCGATCCGCAGAGTCGGAGAAAACGGATCGGCGGCGTGTATCATACTCCGGGTGGAAGCGATTGCAAGGGTCGGCGCGGTTTCGTAGCCATTTTCTCGCCCGTCGTGCCCTCGACCCTGCGGGGTGGAGAATGGAGACGGGTCGCCGATCCGGTTCCCCTCTCGCCTGTACTCAGGTATTTACACAACAGAAGGGCGGAGGCATGAGTAGGACGCAAGTCTGACCCTGTCGTTTATACACAAGTCAAATCGATACGGGACGCAGAGCGTCCGCAGGGCATTCCCACGCGGAGCGTGGGAACGAGAAAAGGAACCATCCCTTC